>NZ_JBAZAH010000003.1:0-62266 GCF_041672065.1 Aliarcobacter sp.
AGGTAAATATTATGGATAAAAATAAAATTATTGTATTTGATACTACTTTAAGAGATGGAGAGCAAAGCCCTGGTTGTTCTATGAACACAGAAGAGAAATTAAGAGTTGCTTTACAGTTAGAAAAATTGGGAGTTGATGTTATTGAAGCTGGTTTTGCAGCAGCAAGTCCTGGAGATTTTGATGCAGTTACTCAAATTGCAAAAACAATTAAAAATTCAAGCATCTGTTCATTAAGCCGTGCTATTGAAAATGATATAAAACAGGCTGGTATGGCTGTTTCTCATGCTAAAAAACATAGAATTCATACATTTATAGCTACAAGCCCAATTCATATGAAATATAAATTAAAAATGTCTCCAGATGAGGTTATAAAAAGAGCTGTTAGAGCTGTAGAGTATGCAAGAACTTTTGTAGATGATGTTGAGTTCTCTTTAGAAGATGCTGGAAGAAGTGAAATTCCTTTTATGAAAGAGGTAATGGATGCGGTTATTAGTGCAGGTGCAACTACAATTAATTTACCAGATACTGTTGGGTATAGATTACCAACAGAGTTGGGTGCAATGGTTAAGGAGTTAAGTGAGTTTGCAGGTAATAGAGCAATAATTTCAGTTCACAATCACAACGATTTAGGATTAGCAACTGCAAATACTTTAGCAGCTGTTTTAAATGGAGCTAGACAAATTGAAGTTACAATAAATGGATTAGGTGAGAGAGCTGGAAACTCAGCTTTAGAAGAGGCTGTTATGGCTATAAAGGTGCGAAAAGATGTTTTTGGTGATTTATATACATCTATTAATACTCCAGAGATTTATGCAACTTCAAGATTAATTGCAACAATTACAGGAGTTGAACCACAACAAAATAAAGCAATTGTTGGTAAAAATGCATTTGCACATGAGAGTGGAATTCACCAAGATGGTGTTTTAAAACATCAAGAGACATATGAGATTATGCGACCAGAAGATGTTGGAGTTATCAAAGATAGCACTTTAATATTAGGAAAACATTCAGGTCGAGCTGCATTTAAAGATAAAATTGCACAATTAGGTTTTGATAGTGTTAGCGATGATGAGTTAAATAGTGCATTTGAAAGGTTTAAAGCATTAGCTGATAAGAAAAAAGATATAACAGATGATGATGTTAGAATGTTAATCACTGATGAAGCTTTAAATCACGATAAGATTTATGACTTAGTAGGTTTACAAATAAGTGATTGCTCAGATGGTTTACCAATGGCTGCTGTTTCAATTAAGTTTGAAGATAAAATTATTAAAGATGCTGGTTTAGGTGATGGAACTATGGATGCTATTTTTAAAACAATAGATAGAATCACTGGTTTTGCAGGAGAGTTAAAAGATTATAAAGTTGTATCTGTTAGTGAAGGTAAAGATGCTTTAGCAAAAGTTACAGTTAGAGTTACTTTTGAAGATAAAAACAACTCTTTTGTAGGTCATGGATTAAGTATTGATACAATGCTTGCAACTGCAAAAGCATATATTGGAGCTTTAAACTCATATTTATCGCAAAAAAATAGACTTACTAAAAATTGTGGTCATCAAATATAAAATTTCTAAACTATGAGAGAACTAAGTAGTAAAGAAAAGATTTTAGATATATTAAAAAAAAATCAAGCAGTTGTTTTATATTTTAAAGCAAACAACTGCTCGGTTTGTGAGGTTTTAAAACCAAAAATAGAAGAGAATATCTCAAGAAATTTTCCAAAAATTGAGAAAATAGTAGTAAATAGTAATTCAAATTTAGAGTTAGCATCTTTTTTTAATATCTTTTCAAGTCCAACAATATTGGTTTTTTTTGAAGGCAAAGAGTTTAAAAGATATAACAGAAATATAAGTTTAGATATTTTTAATAGTGAAATAAGAAGGTTATATAATATGGTGTTTGAAAATGATTAGATTTTTAATGATTTGTTTGATACTTTTTGTATTAATGCAGTTTATAAGACCACAAAAAGTTGAATTTATTGAAGATAGTAGCAAAGAGATAGTTGCTTCAAAAGAGATTAAAGATATTTTAGTGAAAGCTTGTTTTGATTGTCACTCAAATAAAATAGAGTATCCATGGTATTCAAATATTGCACCTTTTTCTTGGGTTGTCATAAGACACACTACAAATGGAGTTAGAGCTTTAAATTTTTCTAATTGGGAAGATTATAATTATATTAAGAAAGAAGAGAAGCTAAAAGCTATCTATAGAACAGTTCATGCATCTATGCCACTTCCTGCATATACATTAGTTCATAAAGATGCGGATCTTACAAAAGAAGAGAGAACTATGATTAGAGATTGGACTGGAGTTCGAAGATAGTGAGAGAAGAAGTTAGTGAACTATTAGAAAATAGAAGCGAACTTTTAACAGTTACATATTTCAAACTTCAAAAACTTTTTGAAGAAAAGTATGGAAATAATGCTTTAGTGCTTATGGAGATAGGTACATTTTTTGAAGTTTATGAAGTAAATAATGATGAAGAAAAAATTGGAAAAGCAAAAGAGATAGCAGAGCTATTAAATATTCAATTAACTAGAAAAAATAAAAATATCCTAGAAAACTCAAAAGAGAATCCTATTATGGCAGGAGTTCCTGCAATATCTTTTGAGAAACATTTAGCAAGAATTATTGCTGAGCAAAAATATACTATTGCAATTATTAGACAAAAAGGAATACCTCCAAATGTAAGTAGATACTTAGATGTTGTTGTAAGTCCTGGAACAAATTTTGATTTTGTAATTGATCAAGATGAGAATTTTATAACTTCAATTGTAGTTGATCAAATAAGAGGAAACTACTTAATAGGTTATAGTGCAATTGATGTAACAACAGCAAAGTGCTACTACAATGAAGTTTTTGGAACGAATGAAGATAAATTTTTTGCACTTGATGAGATATTTAACTATATGAATATGCATAAAACTAGTGAAGTAATAGTTACAATTGTAGATAAAAATATAAATCAAAAAGAGATAATTGATTATTTAGAGTTAAGCTTAAAAAGTTACCATTTAAGAACTTATAGACCAAAGATATCATATCAAAATGAACTTTTTAAAAATGTATTTAATATTGAATCACTTTTAACTCCAATTGAGCATTTAAATATGGAGTTAAGTCCACTTTCAAGCGAATCTTTGGCTATTTTAATTGATTTTGTATTAGCCCATGATAGTGCAATTATTCAAAAACTCTCAACTCCAATAAAACTTGATGTAAGTCGATATATATATCTTGGAAATAATGCCCTAGAGCAACTAAATATTATAGATACAAGCCATAATCCAAGTTTAATAAAACTTATAAACAATACTTCAACAGCAATGGGAAAAAGAGTTTTAAAAGAGAGAGTTACAAATCCAATCAAAGATACAAAAGAGCTTTTACGAAGATATAAACTATCACTTGATTTATATGATTATCACAATCCAATTGAAAATGAATTAGCAAATATCTATGATATTGAAAGGCTTACAAGAAGAATCAAGTTAAATAGGCTTCATCCATTTGAGTTAAACTATTTATATGACTCACTACTTAGTATAAAAGAGTTAGTTAAATTTATGGAGAATTATAAATTTGTAACCCCACCTTGTAGCAGTGAAGAGATAAATATATTTTTAAACTCAATTAACAGCACATTTGATTTAAGTGTAAGTGCTAGATTTATGTTAAAAGATGTTGATACAAATATGATAACAAGTGGTATAAACTCTTTAATAGATGAGTTAAATAAAGAAAACGAAGAGCTATTTTTTAAACTTGAACTTTTACAAACTCATATATTAAGTTTTTTTAAAACAGATGAAAAGAGTTTTGTAACAATAAATCGTCTTGATAAAGAGGGCTTTTTTATATCAATTACAAAAAATAGATACAATCTTATAAAAGAGGAACTTTTAAAATCACACCTAATAATAGATGATAAACTACTACTTTTTAAAGATTTCTCTATTAAAACACAAACAAATAATATAAAAATCTCTTGCGAATTTATGAATGATATATCTGATAAATATGTTCATAATATTAGAAAAATTGTTGAGATAAATAAGCTTGTTTTCAAAGAGAAAATTGAGGAGTTTGAGAAAAAATTTGCAACACTTTTAGAGGAGTTAGTTTTATTTATTGCTGAAATAGATGTAATAGTTTCAAATATAAAAACAGCAAAAAAACACAACTACACTTGTCCAAAAATAGTTAAAACAAAAGATGATGAGAACTTTTTAGAGTTAATTGACTTAAGACATCCAATAATTGAGGCAAATGAAGATTATGGAGTTTATGTTCCAAATGATATTTTGCTTGGAGAGCTCTCATATACTTCAAAAGATAATTTAGAAAATCTAATATATAAAAACTCAAATCTAATAAATTTGCAAAACAATAAAATGCATGGAATACTTCTTTTTGGAATAAATAGTTCAGGAAAATCATCACTTATGAAGGCAATTGGAATAAGTGTGATTTTGGCTCAAGCTGGATTTTTTGTACCTTGTAAATCTATGAGATTTTCAATTTTTGACTCTATTTTTACAAGAATTAGTGGAGCTGATAATATTGCAAAAGGTTTATCAAGTTTTGCAGTTGAGATGATGGATTTAAAAAATATATTTAATCGAGCAAATAAAAAATCACTAATTTTAGGTGATGAGATAAGTCATAGCACTGAGACTTTAAGTGGATTAAGTATTGTTGCAAGCTCTATTTTAAAATTGGCTAAACTTGAAGCTTTGTTTGTATTTGCAACTCATCTTCATCAACTTCCTACAATTCCTGAGATTGAAAAACTCAAAAATATAATCTGCCTTCATTTGGCTGTTATGTATGTTGATGATGAAGATAAACTTATTTTTAATAGAAAATTAAATTATGGAAGTGGTTCATCAATTTATGGTTTAGAGTTTGCAAAATCTTTACATATGGATAGAGAGTTTTTAAGTGTTGCAAATGATATTAGAAAAAGATTAGCAGATGATTACACAAAAGTTGAAAGAATTTCACAAAAACAATCTTCAAAATATAATAGCAATCTCTACACAAGCACTTGTATAATTTGTGGTCGAGCTTGTGATGAGGTTCATCATATAGCTGAACAAGCAAAAGCAAATAAAGATGGATTTATAGGTCATATAAATGCAAATCATAAATACAACCTAATTCCTCTTTGTAAACTTCATCATAAAATGGTTCATGATGGCAAGATAAATGTAAATGGCTTTGTAGCAACTTCAAAAGGACTTGAACTTCACTATACAATGATTGAAGAGTAGATTAAGTTTTAATTAGTATTTAAATAGAATCGAAACTTCAAATAGATCAAAGGGGAATTAGATTGGAAAAATTCAAAGTGAAAATTTTGGAGATAAAATCATAGAAGCTCCTCAAAATTTAGCTTATATTATTGGTTTAGAGTTTCCAGTTAATGCAAGTTTGGTTAAAGGAACTCAATCTTTATTACAAGTTAAATACTCAAATGAAAATAAAGATGAGATTATTTCAACTTTAGAAAAAGTAAAAGATTTTATTATAGAAAAACATCAAAATGAAACTACTTTTTATCAAAATAAAATTATGACAAAACAAATAGGGGGGTGTTTCAATCTTAGATACTCCTATAAATCAACCTAAGAAAAAACTAATAGTTGCAGTTGCATTTGTAACAGGATTTATTCTTTCAATCTTTTTAGTATTTTTCTTAAAATTTATAAAAAAAGATTAAACACTCTTTCATATTATAAAAGCTAGAATAAGCCAAAATTTAACAATTTAGCTTATTTTAGGAAAATTAAATGGACTTTTTCATTTCCACTTTTTTAAAAATGTTTTTTATTATGACTCCTTTTTTTGTACTTAGCGTATTTTTAACAATTACAAGTGAAGCAACTATAAATGAAAAAAGAAAATTAGCCATAAAAGTTACTTTCTCTGTTGTTGTTATAGCTTTGATACTTTTATTTTTTGGACAACATATCTTTAAAGTTTTTGGTATTACTTTAGATGCTTTTAAAATAGGAGCTGGAGCTTTGCTATTTTTAACAGCAGTTGGACTTATTTATGGAAATAAAGATGGACAAAAACCAACAGATAAAAATCTATCTGATTTAGCAGTTGTTCCTTTAGCACTACCTATTATTATTGGACCTGGATCAATTGGAGTTTTGCTTGTTATGGGTGCTGAGTTTGATAAATTTTCAAAACTTCTTACAGGAAGTTTAGCACTTTTATCTGCAATATTATTAATAGGTTCAATGCTATATTTATCAAGTTTAATAGAGAAGTTTATAGGAAAAGATGGTTTATTAATTATCTCAAAAATTACAGGACTTTTTTTAGCAGCTTTGTCTGCTCAACTAATGTTTGATGGAATAAAAGGTTCATTAGGATTGTAGTGTTAATAAATAGTAAAATTTTAAAAAATTTATCATTTTTTATATCAACAATATTTTTAATATATTTATTTTATCTAATATATAACTCTTTTTTTATAGTTAAAAATCAGTTTATAGATATTGGAAACTCTACTTATGTAAATCAAGTAAGAGTTGATGATTTTACAAAAGAGTTGGCACAATTTTTAACAAAAGATTGCAAAAGTAGCATTTGTGAAGTGCAATCAATGCTTGATTTTGTTACAAATATTCCATATAAAATAAATGAAAATGTTGCAAAAAGTCCAAAAAAGGTTGTAGAGCAAAATTTTGGAGATTGTGATGATAAATCAAATCTTTTAATTTCACTACTAAAAGCAAAAGCTTATGAAGCATATTTTGTTTTGGTTCCAAAACATATCTTTGTAGTTGTAAATTTAGAAGCCTTAAATAATAAAAAAGCTCTATATTTAAACGATAGAAGATTTTATATTTTAGAGACAACTGCAACTAATTCTAAAATTGGTTTCCCATTAAAATATAATTTAAATGAGATAGAAGCTATTGTTGATCCATTTATAAATAAAAAATTACTTATAAATAGTATTGAGTATAAATAGAGACAAAATAGATTTAATCTATCTTGTCTTATTACTTTTTAATACTCTGTTTTATCACCATTTTTTAAAATCTCTTTTGAAAATCTAACAACTTTATTTCTTCCAGTTGCTTTTGCCTCATATAAAGATATATCAGCATATTTTATACATTTCCAAAATTGATCTGTATCTGTTGGGAAGAATGAGTATCCAATACTTACAGTTTTAGAGAAGTTATCAGCCCCATAATTAAATATAATTTTTGAGAAATCTTTATTTATTTTATCTGCTAAATCTTTTGCACTCTCTTGAGTTGCATTTTTCATTAAGATTAAAAACTCCTCTCCTCCGTATCTAATTAATGTCTCATTTGCTCCTATTGATTTTTTCATTGTAATTGCAAGTTTTCTTAATATGTCATCTCCAACATCGTGTCCATAAGTATCATTTACCATTTTAAAGTAGTCAATATCTAAAAACATAATTGCATAAACAACACCATCTTTAATATCAGAAGATAGCTCTTTTTCTACAATTTCATCAAGATATTTTCTATTATAAAGTCCTGTTAAAGAGTCTGTTAGATTTTTTTGTCTTAATGCTTCCATTAAAATCTTACTCTCTAAAATTGGTTTTGTCTCTTCAAGATATTTTTTAATAATTCCAATTTTATACTTTAAAGAGTTTGATTGCTCCTCATCTTTAGAGATAATTTGTATTACAAGATTTCTTTGCTCATTTATATAAAATGGAATACAAACATAACTCTCATTGCTATTTTTACATTTTGCAACTCTACAAATTTGAGGGAAATTTTCAGATGCAACTATATTGTTTAATCTTTCAGCTCTACAAACATCTTTTATATTCTGTTTTAAATCACAACAAGCAATCACACCTTCTGTTGCAAAAATAGTTTTTCTAATATCTTTTATTAAATCAGTTTCAAATATTAAAAAATTCTCAATCTCTAATCTCTCTTTTAAAACTAAAACCAATCTATGATAGATATCATCAATAGTTAAATCATTTTCAATAGTTTTCTTATAGTGATAAATTTCACTAATATCTTCAATAATCTCTTTAGCACTTATTAACTTATCATGATTTATATTTGAAGCTCTGTTGTGAACAAATGAAGTTAAGTTTTTTTCAATTCCTGTTAGTACAGTTTCAAGCTTTTCAATTAGTTCATTTAACCAATTTGATACCTCTTTATCCTCTTTTAATACACCAGCATTTGCACGAATTGAGTAATCACCTTCGTGAACTTTTTTTAATACATTTGCTAAAGAGTCAAAAGAGTTAGTATATGGAGTTATTTTTTTTCTAATAAAAATTAAAAAAATAATTAAAAATATAGATATTGTTCCAATAATATATAATAAAACCATTATATTTGAACCTCTATCTTCACTTATATCAAAGCTTAAAGATATAGCTCCTAAAACCTCTCCCTCTTTTGCATTGTGACATGAAAGGCAGTTTGGTTTATCTAATGATGATGCTGTATATGGAATTGTAATTCTAAGATTTGCAGTATATAAAGACTCCTCTATTACAATCTTTTCAACACCTGTTTTTAAAACTTCTAAGTCAATATCATCTCTTGGGTTTTCATTTGCCAAAGAAGAGTTTTCAAACTGTTCACTAACACTTTTTGATCTAACTAGCCATAAAGATTGTACATTTTTTAGTTGGCTTATACTATCTAAGAAGACATCTCTTTGAGACATATTACCATTTACCATGTGAGATGTAAGAGAGTTTTTAACTATATCAGCAGTCAAATAGGCTTTCTTCTTAACACCATCATATCCAATCTGTCTAGAACCAATTGCAACTAAAACAACGATAATGGAAGTTAATAATACAACAATTGAAAAGATTATAAGTGTTATTTTTGTGTTAGATCTCATTTTTTTCCTTAAAGGTCAAATAAAGGGAATATTATCTAAATTTTATTTAATAAAAAATTATAAAATTTATTTTATGCTACTTTCTTCAATATTTTCAATAAATTCAAAACATCTTGCACTATGAAAACTTTTAAAATATTCAGGATTTTCAAATATATGATCTCTTAAACTCCAACCATCTTTCATCTGAACTAGAACATTTTTTAAAAATAGTTTATTTGTTCTATTTTCACAAATTATTGCCTTATCATTTAAAAATAGTTTTTCAACTTCATACATTCTTTTTGTAACCATCTTATAGTTTGCAAATATTGCTATAGAAAAGATAATAAAAGCTAGAGGGAAAAAAATTTTAAAACTATTTTTTGGAGAGAATTTTCTAGTTGTAATAACAGCTATAACAAATAAAATAAAAATTGACATAGCAATATAAGGAGCTTCTAATTCTAAAAATAACATTTTACAATCCTTTAATATCTGTTTGATTACCCCAATTTTCAAACAAAACATTATAGTATATAAATCTATTTTTTCAAAGTTTTTTGAAATTTTTATTTGTAAATTAAGATTTAATAAATAATTATTGGTTAAAATCAAACTTAAATTTAAAATTAAGGGTGGTACATTGTGTCATATTTCCCAGCTTTCATAAAGTTTGATGATAAAAGAGTTTTAATAGTTGGAGGAGGAAATATTGCATTAGAAAAGTTGGAGCATCTTTTAAATTTTTCAAAAAATATAACTTTAATAGCAAAAGAGTTTAATAGTGAAGTTAAACAAATAGTTGATGAGCAAAATCTTAAATTTGCAGTAAAAGAGTATGAAAAAGGTGATATAAAAGATTTTGATATTGTAATAGCGGCAGTTGATGATAAAGCACTGCAAGAGAGCATATATTTTGAAACAAGAGATTATAAAATTCTTTGTAACTGTGTAGATTATAAACAGTATTGTGATTTTATCTTTCCAGCATATATAAAACAGGGTGATTTAACAATTGCAATTTCAACAAGTGGAACTTCTCCAGCTTTTGCAAAAAATTTCAAAGAGTATATAAAAAATTTAATTCCAAGTGGTGTTGAAGAGTTCTTAAAAGAGCTAAAAGAGCTACGAACTACAATGCCAAAAGGAAAAGAGAGAATGAGATTTTTAGATAAGAAAGTAAAAGATTTTTTAAAGTCAAAAGAGAGTAGATGAAAAAAGCTATTTTTATAACTATTATTTGTACATTAACACTATTTTCAAAAGGTGTTGATGATGCTGTTTATGCATTAGATAAAAAAGATTATAAAAAAGCATTTGAGATATTTTCAAAATATGCAAAATATAAAAATAGTTTTGCACAGTTTAATTTAGGAATGATTTATTACGATGGTTTGGGAAAGAAAAAAGATATAAACAAAGCAATATCTTTTTTTGATATGTCTGCTAAAAGTGGTAACTTAGAGGCTCAAAATATGTTGGGATATATCTATTTTTATGGAAAAAGAGTTTCAAAAGATTATAAAAAAGCCCTTTTTTGGTATGAAAAAGCTAGTTTACAAGAGGATAGTTTGGCTCAATTTTATGTTGGACAAATTTATCTTTTAGCTCTTGGCGTAAAAAAAGATATAGAAAAAGCAAAAATAATGTTTGAAAAATCTTGTGAAAATGGTTATGAAAAATCTTGTTTAGAGAGAGATAAACTAGATTAAACTACATAAACCAATTTAAATCTTCTCTTAAATTTACAACATCTCCTACAATAATTATTGCTGGAGTTGGCATATCTTTTGCTTTTAAAACAATATTTTCTATATCTCCAGTTACAACTTTTTGATTTTTTGTTGTTCCATTTGAAATAACCGCACAAGGTGTATTTTTATCTTTTCCAATCTCGATTAATTTTTTACTAATTAACTCAATATTATGCAAACCCATCAAAAAAACTATAGTTTCATTACTTTTAAAACTACTCCAATCAATAAAGCAGTTTGATTTGTTTTGTGCTTCATGACCAGTAACCACTCTAAAAGAGCAAGTAAGACCTCTTTGAGTTACTGGAATTCCAGCATATGCAGGTACACTTATACTTGAAGTAATTCCTGGAATTATCTCAAAAGCTACACCACGCTCTTTTAAGTATAAAGCCTCTTCTCCACCTCTTCCAAAAACAAAAGGGTCACCACCTTTTAATCTAACTACTATTTCATATTTTTTACTAGCTTGATAAATTATCTCATTTATCTCATCTTGTGAGTTTAAATGATTTCCAAACTCTTTTCCTACAAAAATAAGTTTAGCATCTTTTTTTGCAAGTTTTAAAATCTCTTTATTTGCTAATTTATCATAAATTATTACATCTGCTTTTTTTATAATATTGTGTGCTTTCATAGTTAAAAGCTCAATATCACCAGGACCAGCACCTGTTAAATATACTTTACTCATCTATTACCTTAATAAAATCTTATAAATATTATAAATATTTCTGAAGATAGACTTTTATCAAAATAGAACTTAAAGAGATATTTGATTAAACTTAAAATAAAAAATAAAAGAGCTTATATGAATAAAGAGTTACTAAAAGATATTGCAAAGCAATCTATAAAAAGTAAATTTGATAATAAAATTAAAATAGATAAAGAGAAACTTTTAAAAGAGTTTAGCTTTTTAAATGAAAAAAGAGCAACTTTTGTAACTTTAACTTTAAATGGTGAGTTAAGAGGGTGTATTGGAAGTTTAGTTGCAACTAAAACTTTACTTGATGATTTAATTTCAAACTCTTACATGGCTGCATTTGAAGATCCTAGATTTTTTGAGCTAAGAGCTGAAGAGTTTGAAAAAGTAGATATAGAGATATCACTTTTAACAAAACCTAAAAAGATTGATTATCTTGATTTAAATGATTTAAAAAAACAAATTATTCCAAATAAACATGGTGTTATTTTAGAATTTAAAGCTAAAAGAAGCACTTTTTTACCACAAGTTTGGCAACAGTTACCAAATTTTGATGATTTTTTCTCACAATTGTGTTATAAAGGTGGTTTTGAAGTTGATGAAAATTTCAGACCAGATATCTATATTTATGAGGTTGAGAAGATAAAATGAGTATTAGAAAAAGTGTAGTTAGTGGAAGCTTTTATCCAAATGAAAAAAAAGAGTTACTAAAATATTTTGAAAAGTTTAATCAAGAAAAGAGTAGTGATTTAAATTTAAAAGATATATCTGCAATATTAGTTCCACACGCTGGATATATTTATAGTGGTTTTACAGCTAATAAAGCTTTTAAAGTAGCATCTTTAAAAAACTATAAAAAAGTTGTTATTATTGGACCTTCTCATAAAGTTTGGTTCAAAGGTGCAAGTATATCTTTATATGATTTTTATGAGACACCATTTGGAGATTTAAAAGTAGATTTAGAGTATTCAAAAGAGCTATTAAAAACTTTTGATTTTTTAACTTTTGAAGAGGAGTGTAGTTTTGAACACTCAACAGAGGTTCAAGCTCCATTTTGTAAATACTATTTTAATAGTGCAAAAATAGTAGAGATAATTTATGGTGATATCTCAAGTGATGATTTAGTAAAACTTTATGAATATATACTAAAAGATAGCGACAATTTATTGGTAATTAGCTCAGATTTAAGCCACTTTTACTCTTTAAATGATGCTATGAAACTTGATATAAATTGTTTAAATGCAGTTAAAAATTTTGATTTAAAATCTTTAGAGTTTTGTGAGGCTTGTGGAAAAACTGCAATTGAAGCAATAATAAAATTAGGAATAAAACAAAATTTAAAATCCAAACTTCTACACTACTGTACAAGTGCTGATATCTCAAATGATAAAACGAAAGTGGTAGGATATACAAGTGCAATTTTTACAAAAGAATAATTTACAAATAATCTTAAAATTACAAGATGGTTACCATTTAATAACATCTTGATTACAACTCATTTTTTATCAAGCTAGTTTAAAATCTTTAGGATATATTTTCCAAAAATTAGGATTTTAGGAAAAGTATATGAAAAATTTAAAATTAAGAAACAAAATATTTTTAATTTTAGTTCTTCCAATGATTGCGATTTTGACTCTTACATCTTTTTTAATTGTTGAAAAAATAGAAAATGTTTCAAATATGAAAAAAACATCAAAATATATAAATTTTACTGTTGAGATATTAAAAGTTTTAAAAAATCTACAAATTGAAAGAGAAGTTGCAATTTCATATTTAAATAGCTATGGAGCAAATAAAGAGGTTTTAGATAAGCAGATAAATCTTAGTTTAAATAGTGAAAAAGAACTGGAAGATTTTATAAATAATTTTAATTTAGCAAAAAATGATTCTCATCTTTTAGAAAAAATTGAGATTTTGAAAAATAGTTTAACTTTGTTGAAAGAAAAAAGAGAGAATATATTTAAACAGAGTATTGATAGTAAAGCTATTGAAACTTTTTATAATGAAATAATTTTAGATTTAATCTCTTTTTTTGATGAGTTAATAGTATATTCAAATAGTAAAGATCTTTTAAACGCATCTCAAACATATATTTTGAGTGTTAAGATTATAGAAAAAATATATCAAGAGAAGAGTTTGGTTAGTAATATTTTTAAATATAAAAAGATTTTAAATGATGATTATAATAGATTTATCTCACTACTTACTTTTCAAGATGAAAATATTAAAGAGTTGGAAAAAAATTTAACACAAAATCAATTGGATTTTTATAATTTACAAACTAAAAATAAAGCATTTTTAAATATAGAAAATTTAAGAGAAGTTATATTTTTAAAAGCAAAAAAAGATGAGCTTATAAATATCATGATACAAGGCTTTGGCTTTGGTGGATTAATTTATCACTACAATAATTTGATTTTGACAAATGATGAAAATATCTTAAATAAAATTCAAAGTGATCACACAAAAATATTAAGAGCAATAAGAGAGTATAGAAAATTTGCCTTACAAGATGATGAGAAAAAGTTTTTAGCAGATATTCAAAATAGTATTGATTTATACATGGAAAGAGCTTTTATGAGTGATTATATAAGTGATACAAAAAGTATTGATAAAAAAACTTTAGATGCTTTTGATTTTTTATCAAAAAATATTTATGGATCTGATTTAAAAGTATGGATAGATAGTTCAAATGAGAAGATTTTGGTTTTTATGGGATTACAAAATAGAGTATTAGAAGATACTCTTAAATATATTGAAAACAAAACTATCAAACTTGATAAACAGATAATTTTATTTATAATATTTTTAATAGCTTTTATTTTAACTATTTTTATAGTAATTTTATTAATGACAAGTAACATCACAAAAGCTATTAAAAAATTTGAGAATAATTTAAATCAATTTTTCTTTTACTCAATGAAAGAGAAAGATGAGATTAAATTAAATCAAATTAGTGGAAAAGATGAGTTTGCTTTAATGACAAAAAATATGAATGAGCAGATTTTAAAAATCGATAAGATTACAAAAAATGATAAAGATATAATTTTAAAAATTACAGAAGTTATGCAAAGAGTAAATTTGGGATATTTTAATGTTTCAATAGAGGCAAAATCATCTACAAAAGAGCTTCAAACTTTAGTTGAGATTATAAATAAAATGTTAGAAAGCACAAGAGTTAAACTTGATAATATAAATCTTTTATTAAATCAATATAGTAAAGGTAATTATGAGTTTAAATTAGAAGATTATCAAACAAAAACTATGCAAGGAGATTTTGGAATACTCTATAAATCTACTACTTTTTTAGCAAAAACTATATCTTCTTTAATATCTATGATTGAAAATGCAGGAGAAAATCTTGAAAAAAATACAAAAATCTTAGCTAACTCTTCAAATGAGCTTGCAATATCATCTTCAAATCAAGCTACATCTTTGAAACAAACATCATCCTCGCTTGATCAAATAACACAAAATATAAAACACAACAATGAAAATATTAGTAAAATGAATCAAATTTCAGATGAGTTAAGTAGTGCTGCACAAATTGGAAACAAAGCTGCTAAACAGACATTTGTTTCAATGGATGAGATAAGTAAAAAAGTAAAAGCTATAAATGAAGCAATTGTTATTATTGATCAAATAGCATTTCAAACAAATATTTTAAGCCTAAACGCTGCAGTTGAAGCAGCAACTGCTGGTGAGGCTGGAAAAGGTTTTGCAGTTGTTGCTGGTGAGGTGCGAAATTTAGCCTCTAAGAGTTCAGAGGCTGCAAATAGCATAAAAAATCTAGTAGAGAGTGCAAATATTGAAGCAACTGATGGGAAAAATATTGCTGATGATATGATAAAAGGGTATGAAAATTTATCTTCAAAAATATCTTCTACAAAAGAGATTATTGAAAATGTTACAATTTTTAGTAAAGATCAAGAGTTAGCAATATCAAAAATTAATCAAACTCTAGCAAATCTTGATGAAACTACACAAAAAAATGCGCAAACTGCATCAAATATAGACTCTTTATCAAATGAAGTATCAAATCTATCAGATAAATTACTAGAAATTACATCATCTTCAAAAATTGAAAATAAAGATTATTAGAAGTAAATCTAACTTCTATTTTGATAATATTTTAAAATTATATAAAAAGAGATAGATGATGTTTGTACTTAAAAAAATAGTTTCAGCTTTTTTACTTCCCATTCCAATTGGAGTTTTTTTATTACTTATAGCTTTATTTTTTTTGCTAAAAAACTCACAAAAAAGAGCAAAAATCTTTCTGTTTTTGGCTACTTTTTGGTTTTTGCTTATTTCAAATCAAACTATCTCAAATATGATAATTGCTCCACTTGAAAATTCACACAAAGCCCTAATCAATACTCCAAATGATGCTAAATATATTTTAGTGTTAGGAAATGGTCATAAAACAAATGAAAATTTTGCAATCACTTCAGAGCTTAATACAACAGCAATTAATAGATTAGTTGAAGGTATAAGACACTATAAAAATCTAAAAGAGAGTAATAAAAATATAAAACTAATTTTAAGTGGTTATGCTTATGATGATCCAAATACACATGCAAAAATGCAAAAAAAATTAGCTATAAATTTAGGTGTTGAAGCTGAAGATATAATCACTTTAGATACTCCAAAAGATACAAAAGAGGAAGCAATTGAAGCTAAAAAAATTGTTAAAAATGAGAAAATAATTTTAGTTACAAGTGCTAGTCATATGAAAAGAGCTTCGCTTTTATTTAAAAAAGAGGGTTTAAATATTATAGAGAGTCCAACAAACCATAAATATTTTGTAAGTTCATATCCCTCATCTTATTTTAATGCAACAAATATAAAAAAAGTTGAACTAGCCTTTCATGAATATTTAGGAATTTTTTATTCATATATTAAAGGTGATATTTAAAAGAATTAATCCAATATTTGATACTATTGCAACAAAGTTGCAAATAAAGGTTTTAAGTGGATTTAATAAAGATTAAAAATCTATTTTTTAAATATCAAAAAACAGATATTTTAGAGAATGTAAATTTAACAATTAAAGATGATGATTTTTTAGCAATAATTGGACCAAACGGTGGTGGAAAATCAACTCTTTTAAAACTAATTCTTGGTCTTTTACCACTTCAAAGTGGAAAAATAGAGAAATATATAAAAAATAGTCAAATAGGATATGTTCCACAAAATACAAATTTAAATATAGATTTTCCAATTACTGCTTTAGAAGTTGTTTTAATGGGTCATGTTAGCTCAAAAAAGAGAATTTTTGGATATTCAAAAGATGAAATCTCTTGTGCATTAGAGTCTTTAAATCAAGTTGGAATGAAAGATTATGCAAATAAAAAGATAGGTGATTTAAGTGGAGGTCAAAGGCAAAGAGTTTTTATAGCACGTGCACTTTGTTCAAATCCAAAAATAATGCTTTTAGATGAACCAACTGCAAGTATTGATGTACAAGGACAACAAGAGATTTATGAACTTTTAAGAGAGCTAAATAAATCTATTTGTATTGTTGTTGTAAGTCATGATTTATCAATTCTTTTAAACTATGCAAAAAATGTAGCGCATATAAATAGAAGTTTGGTTTATCACAGCCTTGCAGAGGTTCAAAAAAATGTTACATTAGCTGATGATCATTTATGTGAGGTTGAACTACTTTCAGCATTAGGAAAAACACAAATGTGTTGTAACCATGTACACTAAAATAAATTCTCCCTTAAAAAATGGGACATTTTTGAAGGAAAAAAATGTTAGAAATTTTACAATATAGCTTTATTCAAAATGCTTTAATAGCTGGAGTTTTAATCTCTATTGCAGCTGGAATAATTGGAACTTTGGTAGTAGTAAATAAAATTACTTTTTTAACAGGTGGAATAGCTCACAGCGCTTATGGAGGAATAGGAATAGCAATATTTTTAGGAATACCAGTTTTATTTGGGGCAACTATTTTTGCTGTAATAACTGCAATAATAATCGCTATTATTACTTTAAAAAATAGAAGCAGAATTGATGCAATAATTGGTATGATGTGGGCAAGTGGAATGGCTATTGGAATTATATTTGTGGATTTAACTCCTGGATACAATGTAGATTTAATGAGCTATTTGTTTGGAAGTATTATTGCTGTTTCAAGTGAAGATATTATTTATATGACTCTTTTAGATATTTTTATTATAGCAATTGTTGTATATTTTTATAAAGAGATTTTATCTGTATCATATGATAGTGAGTTTGCAAGCTTAAGAGGAATAAATGTTAAATTCTTTTATACTCTAATTTTAATTCTTTCAGCACTTTGCGTAGTTGCTGCTATAAAAGCTGTTGGACTTATTTTGGTAATTGCACTTCTTACAATTCCAACATATTTAGCCGAGGCTTTTTCTTCTAAACTTTCAACTATGATGATTATTAGTTCAATTTTAGCTACAATATTCACACTATGTGGACTTATAGTCTCATACATTTTTGACATAAGTTCAGGAGCTAGTATAATAATGGTCGCAGTTGTTGCTTTAGGAGTTGTAAAGCTAATAAAATATAGAAAATAAAAAAGAAAGAACGGAAAAACCAATGAAAAAAATAGATGACAAAATTAAACAAGGTGTTGTAAATACTTTAAGAGTAAATAGAGTTAGTGAACCTGGAATTTACCTAATAAGCGCAGATGAAACGGAAGTTTTATTACCAAATGCTTATGTAAAAAAAGAGATGGCAATTGATAGTTTAGTAGATGTTTTTATATATACAGATAGTGAAGATAGATTAGTTGCAACTACTTTAAAACCATATTTATATCTAAATGAGTTTGCATATTTAAAAATTGTTGATAGTGCAAAATTTGGACATTTTGTAGATATTGGTTTAGCAAAAGATTTGCTAGTTCCAAAAAATAGACAAAAAGGAACTTATAATGTTGGTTCATATAAAGTTTTACAAATGCAATTTGATGAAAGAACAAATAGATTAATTGCAAGTGAAAAATATATACTAGAAGAAGAGCCAAAAGATTTAAAACAAGGTGATGAGGTAGAGATAATTTTATACTCAAAAACACCACTAGGATTTAAAGTTATTGTAAATAATAGTTACGAGGGTATGATTTTTCACTCAGAAATATTTGAAAATATTAAAATAGGTGATAAAAAAAGAGCTTATGTAAAAAATCTTAGAGATGATGGAAAGCTAGATATTAGTTTGCAAAAAATAGGTCAAAAAGTTGATACAGAAAAAGTTTTAGAGATTTTAAAGGTAAATGGTGGAGTTTTGAATTTTACCTATAAAAGTGATGCTGAAAATATAAAAAATATATTTGCTATGAGTAAAAAAGCTTTTAAAGCAACTTTGACAAAGCTAATTGATGATAAAAAGATAAGATTAGAAGAAGATAAAATTTGCTTGATATAAATTAAGATAAATCTTATCCTATTTTAATATAATTTCTATGAAATTTAAAATTTAATAAAGGAAATAAAATGGCAACAGTAAAATTTAAAAATGATTTAGAGGTAAATTTAAGTGGAGCAGAGCTTAATGTTGGAGATTTAGCTCCAGTTGTAACAGCAGTTGCTGAAAATTTAAGTGATATTCAAATTGGTGGTAAACAAGGAAAAGTTCAAGTAGTTGTTGCTGTTCCATCTCTTGATACAGGTGTTTGTGCAGCAGAAGCTAGAAGATTCAATGTTGAAGCAGCAAAGCTAGAGAATGTAGAAGTTGTTATTGTATCTATGGATTTACCATTTGCAATGAAAAGATTTTGTACAACAGAAGGAATAGAAAATCTTAAAGTTGCATCTGATTTTAGAGCAAAAGCTTTTGCAAAATCTTATGGAGTTTTACAAGCAAATGGACCTTTAGCTGGTTTAACAGCACGTGCTATATTTATAATTAATGCATCTGGTAAAGTAACTTATAAACAAATTGTTCCAGAAATTACAAGTGAACCAAACTATGATGAGGTTTTAGAAGCAATAAAAGATTCAAGTACAACTTCTTGTTGTGGAAGTTGTCACTAAAAATTTTAAGCAAGATTTTCTTGCTTAAAATCAAGATAAAACTTCTAATAAATAGTTAAAATAGTTTATATTTTAAATTTAGGAGTTTTTATGAATCTTTGGTACAAAAAATTCATCTCTCAACCACATCAACCTTTTTTTACAAATGGTATGATTTTTTTTATACTTTTTATGACACTTTTTGTTTTTTCTTACAAAAATATAATAGATATTAACTCAACAGTTTTAACATATCATGCTTATACACTTATTTTTGTTGTTTTTATACAGTTTTTTTTAGGTTTTTTATTTGTTGTTTTTCCAAAATTTTTGATGCAAGCAGAGATTGAATCAAAAGATTATATGAGACAATTTTATATCTATTTTATAGCTAGTATTGGAATTTTATTATCTTTAATTTTTTATTCCAAATTTACTATTTTATTTCAAGTTCTTATCTTGTTTGCACAAGCTATGAGTTTTTTTCTTTTATATTCTATTCATAAAAAAAGTACATTAAAAGATAAAAACGATACAAAATGGGTTTTAATAGCTTTTAGTACAGGTTTGATATCCCAACTACTTTTTATAGTTTCACAATTTGATTTAAAATACTCATATCTGTTTTCAAAAATAGCAATAAACAGTGGATTTTATCTATTCTTATTTATGATAATTTTTACAATATCTCAAAGAATGATACCTTTTTTTACAAGAGTTATGGTTCCAGAATATAAAATAAATAGAAGCAATAAATTGCTTGATATATTTTTTGTATTACTTTTAATAAAAGTATTAGTTTTGAGTTTTGAAGATACAAGATTAAATCTATTTATAGATATACCAATATTTTTATTTATTTTAAGAGAACTTTTTATTTGGAAACTTCCAACATTTAAAACTCCACCAATAGTTTGGATTTTGCACTTAGGTTTGTATTGGATAGTTATTGCATTTTTCATATCTATTATTGAATCAGTTTTTGCTTTTATAAATCCAAATTTCTATTTTGAAAAAATTGTTATTCATACTTTAGCTATTGGATATTTTGTTACAGTTTTAGTTGGCTTTGGAACTAGAGTAATACTTGGTCACTCTGGAAGAAAAATTGAGACAAAACTTTTTGCATTGATAATATTTATTGCAGTTCAATTTTTAGCATTAATTAGAGTTTTTGCATCAATAAGTTCAAATTTTGATTTAAATTATACATTTTTCATAGAGCTAAGTGCCTTTTTATTGATAGTTGCATTAGTTATTTGGTCTTTAAAGTATATAACTATTTTAGTTGAAAATGAAAAAAAAGTTGAAAAAAAATCTAATTGGAAAGCATAAATTAAGTCTGAATTAATCTTTTGTTAACTTTTTTTAATTATAATTCTCTTGTAGGTAAGTTAAAAACAGACTTGCTTATGTATTTTAAGATAAGTTTCTTAAATAGATAATTTTTTTATGTTTCCTTGTGTAGAAAGCCCGCTTCCCCTAGGCGGGCTTTTTTTATGCCAAAAAAATCAACCTTAATATCTTTTATGATACTATTTCAAAATGACATTACTAAATAAACAAAAAATATAAGCTTTCTAAATGCCCTTATCAACACTTAATCAAGAACAAAAAGAAGCAGCAATTTGTAATTTTGGAAACAATCTTGTAATTGCTAGTGCTGGAACTGGTAAGACTTCAACTATTGTTGGAAGAATTTCACACTTAATAAATAGTGGAATAAAACCAAATGAGATTTTACTTTTAACATTTACAAATAAAGCAGCAAGTGAGATGATAAATCGTGTTGCAAAGATTTTTTCAAAAGAGATTGCTCAAGAGATTATGGCTGGAACTTTTCACTCTGTTTCATTTAAACTTCTAAAGAGTTTAGATTTAAATATAACTTTAAAACAGCCAAATGAACTAAAAACTCTATTTAAATCAATATATGAAAAAAGAGTTTTTGTAGAGGCTAGTGATGAAGCAAGTCCATATGATGGTGGATATTTATATGATTTATACTCTTTATATTTAAATTCAAATAATAGTGAAGATTTTATAACTTGGTTAAATGAAAAAAGTCCTGCGCATGAGATTTATTCATTAATCTATGAAGATGTAATTGATGAGTTTAATACTCTTAAAAAAGAGTTTGGTTATCTAAATTTTGATGATTTACTTACAAATATGTTGGAAGTTTTACAAGAACACAGTTTTAATTTCCAAGAGATTTTAGTAGATGAGTATCAAGATACAAACCCTTTACAAGGAAGATTACTTGATGCATTTAAGTCAAAATCACTATTTTGTGTAGGAGATTATGATCAAAGTATATATGCTTTTAATGGCTCTGATATAAAAATAATCTCAAATTTTATAAATAGATATAAAGATGCTAAGGTTTTTACTCTTAGAAAAAATTATAGATCTACAAAACCAATTTTAGATTTAGCAACAAAAGTTATTGAGTACAATGATAGAATATATCCTAAAAAACTTGAAGTTGTACGAACAGAAAATATTTATCAGCCAAAACTGTTAGTTTTTGATGAGCTTTTTTCTCAATATGAGTATATTGCACAGCTAATTTCAAAAACGCAAACTCCACACAACGATATAGCAATAATATATAGAAATAACTCAAGTGCTGATGGAATTGAGGCAAATTTAAGAGAGATTGGAATTGCTGCTAAAAGAAAAGGTGGACATAGTTTTTTTGATTCTATTGAAGTAAAGTATATTTTAGATTTATTAGTTCTTCAAGTTTCAAATAATGATATGATGGCATTTATTCACATTTTAGAGTATGGAAAAGGTATTGGAAAAGCTGTTGCAAAAGATATTTTCGATGCTCTTTTAAAACTAGGAGAAGGTAATGTTATTCAAGGATTATTGAATCCAATAAATAGCATAAATAATCCTTTTGAAACAAAAAGAAAGAGTCAACAATTAGGACTTTTTGATGATTTTATAGAGCTTGGAAGTGTTGCAAAGTTTGTTACTTGTGGTTTTGATGAGACATTTTTAGGAAATCCTATCTTAAAACATCCAAAATTAACAGTTGATGGAGCCAAATATATTTATGAAATATATCTACTTTTAAAACAGTTAAAAAGAGTAAAAAATCCGCAAAGCCAAATTACATCAATTAGTTCATCAATGGCGTACTCAAGAATAAAAGAGCAACTATGTACAAAAAGAGCTACACAAAAAGATGGAACCATAAATGAGATGGTAAAGATAAAATCAATAGCTAAAATAAACCAAAAAGTAGAACTTTTAAAAAATTTATCAAAAAACTATAACGATTTATCAAGATTTTTAAATGCTATGATTTTAGGTGGAAGCGAGCTTAGTGAAGGTGATGGTGTAAATTTATTATCAATTCATGCAAGTAAAGGTTTAGAGTTTAAAGAGGTTTATGTAATTGATTTAATGGATGGAAGATTTCCAAATAGGAAGCTTATGAGCAAGGGTGGAAGTTTGGAAGAGGAGAGAAGACTATTTTATGTTGCAGTGACAAGAGCAAAAGATATTTTATATCTATCTTATGCAAAATATGACAAAATTAAGAAAATCTCTTTTGCAGTAAGTCCGTTTTTAATAGAGGCTGGAATGCAGACAAAAGAGGATAAGAAGTAGGTTTAAAGTATGGAGAAAATTCTTTTAATAATAACAATTTGTACAATAATAATGACAGCTCCTGTATTTGCAAAGATTTTAAAAATACCAGTTGTTGTTATTGAGATAAGTTTAGGATTGTTGTGTGGATATTTAGGTCTTATTTATGATGATGAGATTTTACAACTTATTGCAAAATTTGGATTTATTTATCTTATGTTTCTAGCTGGTTTAGAGATAAATTTCAAACTTGTAAATGTAATAAAAGCAACATTAGCAACAAATGTAGTTATGTATTTTGTTCTATTATACTCACTATCAGGTCTTATTTGTTGGTTGTTTGATTTAGGATTAACCTATTTTGTAGCACTTCCTATATTTTCACTTGGAATGCTTATGATGCTTATAAAAGAGTATGGAAAAGAGCAACCTTGGTTAAATTTAGCACTATCTATTGGGGTTGTTGGAGAGGTTGTTAGCATCTTAGCAATTACACTTTTTAGTGGATGGACAGAGTTTGGTTTAAGTGGAAGATTTGTAACTTCAATTTTTACAATTTTTGCCGTAGTTGTAGTTACAATTTTACTTCTTAGATTTTCATATATGATTTTTTGGTGGTTTCCTGAGCTAAAACAGTATTTGATTCCAGATAGTGAAAAAGATAAACATGACCAAGATATTAGATTCTCTTTATCTTTATTGCTAATTATGGTTTCAATTATGTTGCTTCTTAAAATCGATGTTGTTTTAGGAGCCTTTACAGCTGGATTATTCTTTAAGATGTTTTTTTATCAAAGAGAAGAGTTACTACATAAAATAGAGTCTTTTGGATTTGGTTTTTTTGCACCTATATTTTTTATATATACAGGTTCAACTGTAAAACTTGATATGATCACTTTTGATATACTTCTTCATTCAATATTTATTATGAGTGCAATTGTAGCAATTAGATTAATAAGTTCATATTTAGTTTTTGTAAAGTATTTAAAACCAAAAAATACACTTCTTTTTGCATTAAGTGATTCAATGCCACTTACATTTATGGTTGCAATTGCAATGATCTCATATAATTATGGACTTATTAATCAAGCTGAATACTTCTCTTTTATTATTGCAAGTTTATTAGATGGATTACTTTTAATGATAATTATAAGAAAATTATATAGATTTTTTAAAGTTGATGAGGAAGAAATTGTAATTAATAGATAGCATTATAATTAAATAAAATAAGCTATATAACAATGAGTTATAGATGCTATTTATAAGCTATTTATTATTGTTTGTTAATTTTTTTCCTATAAGAATATTTAATAATTTAAGTTTTTTTTTACCTTATAATAAATATAATCAATGTTCTGAATATTTTTAAATATATTCAATATTTCTTAGGAGGTTGGCTTGAAAAATAGTGAAGTTTTAGATACAAATAAAAAATCTATAACTACTAGTGCCACTACTAGTAGAAGGGATTTTTTTAAAAAGACTGCTATATACTCTGCTGGAGCTTTAAGTGCTGCTAGTGTATTGTCACCTGTTTCTTTAAAAGCAGATGATCCCGCAATAATAAATGAAGCACCATGGGGACAAAAACTAGGAGATCCAGTAGACAAAAATCTATATGGTCTTCCTTCTCCGTATGAGCATAATAATATTAGAAGAACTCATAATCTTCTATCTTCAGGTGATGCTTATGCATCAATTTCTATGTGTCCAATTCATGAAAGTGAAGGAATAATAACTCCAAATGGACTATTCTTTACAAGAAATCATGGAGGAACAGCGCATGTTGATCCAAATCAATTTAGATTGATGATTCATGGTAAAGTAAAAAGAGAAGTTGTTTTAACTTTAGAGGATATTAAAAGATATCCAAGTGAAACAAGAACTTATTTTATAGAGTGTCCAGCAAATGGAAGCCCTGAATGGAGAGGACCACAATTTAATAGTTTACAATTTATGAAAGGTATGATGAGTAGTGCCCAATGGACTGGGGTTATGCTTAAAACTATTTTAGATGATATTGGTTTAGAAAAAGATGCTGTTTGGATGTTGGCTGTTGGAAGTGATAATGCATCAAATCCAAGAACAATTCCAGTTGAAAAAGCACTTGATGATGTTATGGTTGTGTGGGGACAAAATGGTGAGGCTTTAAGACCTGAGCAAGGTTATCCAATAAGACTTGTTGTTCCAGGATGGGAAGGAAATTTAAATACTAAATGGCTAAATAGATTAGAGTTTAGCGATAAACCATGGCATGCAAAAGAGGAGACTTCAAAATATACAATGCTTCAAAAATCAGGAAAAGCAATTAGATTTTTCTGGGTAAATGAAGTAAACTCTGTAATTACAAAACCATGTCCTGAAAAGCCTTGGACAAGCTTGAAAAAAGGTGATATGGTTGAGATTGAAGGACTTGCTTGGAGTGGTCATGGAACAATTAAAGGTGTTGATATATCTTTTGATGGTGGAGATAATTGGGTTGAAGCAAAACTTAAAGGTTTAGTTTTACCAAAATCTTGGACTAGATTTAGTTATATTTATAAATGGGATGGAAAACCTCTATTATTATCAAGCCGAGCTTATGATGATTTTGGAAATATTCAACCTACAATTGATGAAGAGACAAGTGCAGTTGGAGTTGAGTCAGTTTATCACAGAAATGCAATAGTAACTTGGGAAATCACAGAAAAAGGAGAGTGTAATAATGTTCAAATTAGAAAACATCACAAAGCTTAAAAGTTCTCTTTTAGCTGTTGGTTTAGCATTTGCTCTTGTAGCTTGTGGTGAGAGTGAAACTAAGCATGAAAGTTCTGTAGATGGTGCTGTTAAATATCCAATAAAAGATGGAAAATATTCACAGTACTATGTAAATACTCAAAGTTTTGAAGGTTTTAATTTAGGAAGAGAAGCTACAAAGAAAGAGATTGCTGCTTGGGATTTAGATGTAATGTATGATGGAACAGGTTTACCAGAGTTTGATATGAAACATGGTGAAGTTGTTTTAGATGAAGATGGAAATCCAAAAAAAGCTCAAGGTAGTGTTGAAGAGGGTATGGATCTGTATGAGTCACAATGTGTTATGTGTCATGGTGATTTTGGATATGGTGGAAGTGGATATCCTGCACTTGCTGGTGGTTCTATTACATCTTTAACAAAACAGAGATTAAATCCAGCAGATGAGCATCCAAATCCAGAAAATCCTGAAAAAACAATTGGAACATTCTGGCCATATGCAAGTACTCTTTTTTGGTATATTCAAGAGTCTATGCCGTTTAATCATCCAAAAAGTTTAACAAATAGTGAAACTTATGCTTTAACTGCATATTTATTATCAATAAATAATATTGAAATAGATGGTGAGTCATTAGATGATGATTATGTTTTAGACAAAGAGAAGTTTTTGAAAATTGTTATGCCAAATGTAAATGGATTCTATCCTGAAACAAATACTCCTCATAACCCAAAAGAGGGTGTTGAGAATATGACTAAGTTTTTATCAGATCCAACTCTTTACGGTAAAGGTACAAGATGTATGAGTAACTGTATTAAAGGAGATGTTGAGGATCTTGTAATGAGAATAAATGAAGATTTAACAAAAACTGCAAATGAGCCTCTTTCAACAGTTAGGGAGCTACCAAAAGTTGATAAATCTTTAGTGAAAAGAGGACAAATTGAGTATGAAAATGCTGGTTGTTCGGCTTGTCATGCAAATGCAGCGATTGGTGCACCAGTTCTTGGAGATAAAGATGCTTGGGAAAAACTTCTTAAAAATGGAATTGAGCAAGTTTATTATAATGGAATAAATGGTATAAATAGTATGCCACCAAGGGGTGGAACAGATTTAAGTGATGAAGAGCTAAAGATAATTATAGATTATATGGTTGATTCAAGCAAATAAAATATAAGGTTGAAATATGTATTTAATTAAAAAAATTGCAGCTGTTTTATCTGTTGGATTTTTAACTATTTTAAATGCAAATTCAGTAGAAAATACTGATTTGATTAAAAAAGGTGAAGTTATATATAAGACAAATACAAAAGGTAATTGTATAGCTTGTCATGATGCTAATGGTAAAACATTAGATGGGCCTGGAACTTTGGGTCCAAAATTGCAATTTTTAGCACTTTGGCCAGAAGAGGCATTGTATAGTAAAATTTTTGATCCAACAAACCCAGGAGATCCCATAACTGCAATGCCAGCATTTGGAAGAAACGGTTGGTTAAGCGATGATGAGATAAAAGCAGTTGTCACTTATTTAAAAACAATAAATTAAAATAAAGGAAAAATTATGTTAAATAGAAGAAAATTTTTAGGATTAGGATTAGGTGCAATTGCAGTTGCAACTGTTCCAGCACATTTAAGTGCAGAAGATTTTAGAGCTACAAAACCAAAAGCTTGGACTGCAACAAAATTTGATGAAGCAGTTAAGGAACTTTTTGGAAAAACTGCTACAACTCAAAGTGGAATTTCATTAACAGCTCCTGATATTGCTGAAAATGGTGCAGTTATTCCAATCTCTTTTAAAACAGATTTAAAAGCAAGTAAAATTGCAGTATTCCAAGATGCAAATCCAGAGAGTACGGTTGCTGTGTTTACAGTAAATGACAATATGGTTTTAGACTATGCATTTAGAATTAAAATGCAAAAATCAGGTACTGTTACTGTAATTGCAGATGTAGGTGGTCAACTATATTCAGCATCAAAAGAGATTAAAGTTACAATTGGTGGATGTGGTGGGTGATTTAAATCAACCAAGCTATAAATATATAAAAATAATAAATAAAATATAAAGGATATAAAATGTCAGGAACAACAAAAATAAGAGCAAAAATAAATAAAAATGGTATTTGTGAAGTTAGAGCTTTAGCATCACATGAGATGTTAAGTTATCAAGAGGCTGAAAGAGCAAAAAAAGAGGCAAATTTTATTACATATTTAGTTGCTAAAATTGGAGATAAAGTTGTATATGAAGTAAGTTCTAGTCAATTTTTATCAAAAGATCCTTACTTTAAATTTTCATTTAAAGGTGCAAAATCTGGAGATGAGATAACTATATCTTGGAAAGATTTAAAAGGAAATAGTGATACAACTGTTGAAAAAATTAAATAAAAAGATTATATAAAGGAGAGAGATAATATGTTTAGTAAATTACTAAAATCAACTATAATTCTATTTTTATCTTCTTCTTACTTAAGTGGTTCAAATTTTAATGAAGGTGCAGAAAAAGATAGAGTTGCTGCAATTAAATATTTTGAAGCTAAGTTTGAAGACCCAGCAAAAAATTATGGTAAATTCTTTCCTTATTTTACTCAAGAAGAGCTAGAAGAGAGATATGATAAAAATCTAAAACATATGGATTTTAATATTGGAAGCTATGCATATTCAAAAGATGGAAGATTACAATATGAGGCACTAAAAGAGATGCCTCCTTACGAAGATGCTATTGAAAAAGGTGAAGAGTTATATACAAAAAAATTTGCAAATGGTAACTCATTACAGACTTGTTTTCCTGATTTAACAATTGCTGGAACATTTCCATACTATGATAAAGAGAAAAAAGAATTAATCTCTTTAACAAAAGCTGTAAATGATTGTTTAAGAGCAAATGGTGAAAAAGAGTGGAATACAAAAAAAGGTGCTATGGCCGAATTTCAAGCCTATTTTGTAAATGAGAGTAAAGAGGCTGGAAAAGTTTTTGATATTCAAATTAACAGTCAAGAAGAGAAAGATGCTTATGAAAGAGGAAAAGAGTATTACTATTCTCAAAGAGGTTATTTAAAACTATCTTGTGCAACATGTCATATTCACGGTTCTGGTAATAGAGTAAGAAATGAGGTTTTATCTCCACTTGTTGGACAAGTTACTCATTTTCCAGTTTTCAGGCTTAGATGGGCAGAAATTGGTACTTTAGAGAGAAGAATTTCAGGTTGTGTTGTAGATCAAGGTCAAGTTCCACCAAAAGATGAGAGTCAAACTATGATTGAACTACTATACTTTTTAGCTTATATGTCAAATGAGATGCCAGTTGATGGTCCTGATGTAAGAAAATAAGGAAGAATATATGAAAAAGATTTTATTTTTAATATTGGTTATAGTGTTAGTTGCTATATACTTTTTTCTTACACCAAAAGAGATACAAACAGTAGCACAATCAACACAAGCAAAAGAGGATTACTCTTTGCTTGATGTAAAAAAAGAGTGTGATGTTAAATTAAATGGAGTTGAAAAAGTTATACAAACTGCTGAAAAATACAATAAAGTTGCTATTGATCATGGTGTTGAGTTTATGAGATTTGGAATGAAAGCTAGTCAATATATAGATGCTGTTCAAAAAGCTTTAAAAAGTGGTTCAAATCAAATAGATATTGTTGATAACAAAGCAAAAGCAACAGGGGAGAAAGTTTCAATAGAGTTTGCATCTTGGAGAGCTTGTAGCTTTGCTATTAGTGCTTTAACTCAAGAGGCTGAAGCTAAGAAAACTTGGCGATTAGCAAGTCCTAGTGATGGATATAAATATTAAAAATTTATAAAAAGCCAATTTTAAAAAGTCAAGATTTTATCTTGACTTTTTTTATTTATAAAAGGAATATTAAATGAGTAAATTAAGTAGAAGAGAGTTTGTGTATATGATGGCAGCTTTAGGAGCAACTCCTATATTTGCAAACTCTCATACAAGAATGGTAGAAACATCTAAAAAATTAGAAGATTACTATAAATTAAAACCATTTGGTAATGCAAGATTTATACATATGACAGATTGTCATGCACAGTTATTACCTGTCTATTTTAGAGAACCAAGTGTGAATTTAGGATTTTATGGAAATTTAGGAAAACCACCACATATTGTTGGTGAAAAATTTTTAGATTATTATGGAATAAAAGGAAATAAAAGACTTGAATATGCATTTTCATGTGTAAATTTTGAAGAGCATGCAAAAGTTATGGGTAAAACAGGTGGTTTTGCACAAATAAAAACAGTAGTTGATTTTTTAAGAGATAGTTTTGGAAAAGATAAAACTCTATTTTTAGATGGTGGAGATACATGGCAAGGAAGTGCAACAGCTTTATGGACTAGAGGTAAAGATATGGTTGGAGCTTTAAATTTACTTGGAGTTGATGTTTGTGTTGGGCACTGGGAGTTTACATATGAAGCTAAAGAGATTCTTGAAAATGTTAAAGAGTTAAATGCAGAATTCTTAGCACAAAATGTTTTTGTAAAAGAAGATGCTATGATGAATGGTGCTGAAGCTTATGATGAAGATAGTGGACATGCATTTAAACCATATACAATTAAAAAAATGGGTGATGCTAGAGTTGCTATTATTGGACAAGCTTTCCCTTATACAACAATTGCAAATCCACAAAGATTTATTCCTGATTGGACATTTGGAATAAATGAAAATAGCATGCAAGAGTTAGTTGATAAAATTAAAGAAGATGAGAAACCAGATGCTATTATTGTTCTATCTCACAATGGTTTTGATACAGATAAAAAAATGGCTGAAGTTTGTACAGGAATTGATTTTATACTAGGTGGTCATACACACGATGGTGTTCCAGAAGCTTATCCTGTTAAAAACTCATTAGGTACAACTTATGTTTGTAACGCTGGAAGTAATGGTAAATTTTTAAATGTTTTAGATTTAGATATTCAAAATGGAAAAATCAAAGATTTTAAATTTACACTTCTTCCAATATTCTCAGATTTAATTCCTGAAGATAAAAAAATGAAAAAATATATTGAAGATGTAAGACTTCCTTATTTAAAAGAGCTTACAAGACCAATTGCTACAACTGAAGAGACGCTATTTAGAAGAGGTAACTTCAATGGTTCTTGGGATCAAATTATTTGTGATGCTTTGATTGATATAAATGATGCACAAATTTCACTATCTCCAGGATTTAGATGGGGAACTTCAGTTATGCCAAATCAAACAATTACTTTTGATGATTTAATGACACAAACAGCTATGACATATCCTGAAACATATGTTAGAGATATAAAAGGAAGTGAACTAAAACTTATATTAGAAGATGTTGCTGATAACTTGTTTAATGAAGATCCATTTTTACAACAAGGTGGAGATATGGTTAGAACAGGTGGAATTTCATACAAAATTGATCCAAAAGCAAAAATTGGAGAGAGAATTTCAAATATAGTTTTAAGCAAAACAGGTAAAAAAATTGATGCTAATAAATCTTACAGAGTTTCTGGTTGGTCAACTGTTGGAGCAAAAAGTGAGGGTGAACCAGTTTGGGAAACTGTTGAGAAATATTTAAAAAATATTAAACATATTAGTAAAGTAAAAATTGATACTCCTGATATTGTTGGAATAAAAGGTAATCCTGGAATTATCTAAAATAGAAAACATAAAGATTTTTCTTTATGTTTTTTAAATAAAGCAATAGTTTTATTGTTTTGTTTAAAAAATTTATGGAGAGATTATGAAAATAATATTTGTTCTATTTGCAGTGACTATAAGTTTATTTGCAAGTTTTGAAGATGGTAAAAAAGTTTTTGATGCTAAGTGTGCTACTTGTCATAAAGAGTATATTCCTATGAACTTATTAAAAGAAAACTTCTTTGAAAAAAATAATACACTTTTAAATTTAAAAGCTCCTAGTGCAAACTTAATGGTTTGGGCAATGTTCGATAGCTCAAAAAAAATTGGTGATGAAAATGATAAAGAGTTTCAAGAGATTGAGATAGGAATATATTTAAAGTCATATTTAGAAAATCCAGATAGATTTAACTCAATTTGTGATGATAGTGCTTTGGGACATTATGAAAATAAAAGTAGTATGAAAGGTGAATTAAGTGAAGATGATTACCTTAATTTAACAACTTATTTTATGGAATTTAAAGATAATATAAAAGAAGAAGATATCTATAAAGATCCAAAGTATTCACAAAAAGATGAAGATACTATTTTAACAAAAGCAAAAAAAGAGGGTAAAAAAATTATAGTTTATGCAACTTCAAATAGTTGTTATTTTTGCAAAAAAATGGATAGAGAAGTTTTTGCTGATTCTAATATAAAAAAAATATTAGATGCTAACTATATATTTTTGGAGATTGATATGGATAGTTCATCTTTACCTTTTGATCTACAAAAAGAGTATAAAAGAATAACTCCTAGCTTTTTCTTTATAAATAGTAATAAAAAGCTTTTATCACAATATCCAGGAGCTTGGAAAAAAGATGATTTTTTAAAACTATTAATGGATAATAGATGAGAATTTTAGGAAAAGTAATAGATACTTTTAGTGCAACAAAAGAGCAAAGTTCTCTTCCAAGACCAAAGGTTAAATCTTTAAATTTAATAAAAGATTATGGAATAGAGTTTGATAAATTTGCTGGTAAAAAGCTTGATCAAACTGTTTTGATAGTTGGTATTAAATCTTATGAGATAGCAAAAAATAATGGTATTTTTTTAGAGTATGGAAGTTTGGGTGAGAATGTCTTATTAGATTTTGATCCACATGAATTTGAAGTTGGAGCTTGTTTTAAAATAGCTGAGGCTATAATACAAATAACTCAAATTTGTACGGTTTGTAACCATTTAGCTATATTTAATGATAATTTACCCAAACTTTTAAAAGAACATAGAGGAGTTTATTGTAGAATTTTAAACTCTGGAGTTATTGTAAGTAATATGAAAGTAGAGGAGTATATATGTTAAAAAAAATAGTTATATTTTTTTGTTTTTTTGTTTTTGCATTTTCGCAAAGTAGTTTTAGTAACCCGCAACCAAGTTTTGATAATCCAAGAAAGGTTGTATACTCTTTATATGTAAATGATTTGGATACTGTAAATCAAACTATTGGTTCTATTTATAATATTTTAAAAGAGTATCCAAGTGAGAGTTTAAAAGTTGTGGTTGTTGTTTATGGTAAAGGAATGAGAGTTCTAAAAAATGATTATGATAAAGATACTCAAGCAAGAATTAAATCTTTAATGCAGTATGATGTAGAATTTATTGGATGTAAAAATACTATGCAAAGTATGAATTGGACTGAAGATGATTTTATGGATGGTATTTCATATACTCAAGCTGGAATTGTTGAGCTTATTGAGAGAAAAGTTGATGGCTATATAGGGATTGTAGCTTATTAAAATATTTAAAAAGGATAAATTATGTTAAAAAATATTTTTGTTTTTATTCTGTTTGTATCTTCAAATTTATTTGCAATTACTAAAAGTGAATGTTTAAAAAAAGGTGAAGATTTTGTATTTGTAAAAAATGAGTGTATAAACTATAAAGCTTTTGTTACAGATGAAGATGCTCTTAATATAATTGTTCATGGAACTTGGGACGAGGGAACTGACATTATTGCTAGATACTCTCCTTTTGCTGAAGATATTTCTATGAGAACAGATGTTTCAACAATAGCCTTAGCGCTTCCTGGTTACTCTGAAAGTACAAGTGAAAACTATAAAGCTATTGGAAATAAAGAGCAGAAAAACCTTGCAGCTACAAAAAAATATGTTGATTTTTTTATTGCTTTGGTTGAAGAGTTGAAAAAAGAGTTTGAATCAACTAAAACTACAATAATTGCTCATAGTGCTGGTTGTATGCTAAGTGCAACTGCTATTGGGATTAAACCAGATTTAGTTGATAATTTAGTTTGTGCTGGAGGAGTTTATGATATTCATAAAAAGAGTCCACAAAAAGGTCTAATTTCTGCAGTTGATGTTATTGATAAAATCTCAAAAGATACAAAAATAGTTTTAATATATGGTAGTGATGATAAAGTTTCAACTCCTAAAATGAGTAAAGATTTTTATAATCTTGCAAAGAAAAAAGGTTTAAATGTTGAATTAGTAGAAGTTAAAAATGCAGCTCATATGGATTTAGAGATGCAAAAAGAGTCTTTAGAAGCTATTGAAAATCTATTTGAATAGATTTGAAATCAAATAGAATTAAAACTCTATTTGATTTTGGTTATTTGGATCTACAGTGATCACTGAATCACCATCAGGAAGAGGTGAAGTTTTTGTATAATACTCCTCTTTTCCTTTATATATTGTAGAATAAACACCTTGTGGTTTTATAAATGTTCTTTGTGTTTCAGGATGAATTTCTAAATATTTTCTATAAAAATGTGCAAAAGCAGGTGCTGCTATTGTACTTCCTGTTTCAGTTTTTCTCATTGGCATATTGCTATCATTTCCAAACCAAACTATAGTTTGAACTGTTGGTGAATATCCACAAAACCAAGCATCCATATTATCATTTGTTGTACCAGTTTTTCCAGCTAGTTCAATTCCAGCTACTTTTGCTCTTCTTCCTGTTCCGCTATCAACTGTATCTTTTAAAATTGAACTTAATAAATATGCCTGTTCTTCACTATTTTGGAAAGTTATTTGTGGTTCAAAATTTACAGTTTGATTGCTTCTGTCAACTATTTTATCAACTATATAAGGCTTAACTTGAGTTCCATAATTTGAAAAGATTGAAAAAGCACTAGAAAATTCCACTAAATTTACACTCATAGAACCTAAAGTTATAGATAAATCATTTACAATATTTTGGAATCCATATCTTTTTAAATCTCTTGTAACTCTTGCAACTCCAACATCTGTTACTAAATTTAGTGTTGAGAGATTTCTTGACTGCATTAAAGACTCTCTTAAAGTTACAACACCTTTAAAATTTTCTCCATAATTTCTTGGTGACCATCTTTGCTCAACACCATCAACTTCAAATGTGTATGTTCTACTTATATCAAAAAGTTGTGTAGCTGGATTATACCCTTCGTTTAAAGCTGTTTGATAAAAGAATGGTTTTATAGCGCTTCCAGCTTGTCTTTTTGATTGATAGGCTCTATGAAACATAGATTTACTATAATCAACTCCACCTACAATTGCCAAAATTTTACCTGTGCTATTTTCCATTGAAAGTAAAGCACCATTTAACTCTTTTTTGAATAACTCATCATCAATATAATCTAACTCTACATCTGCTGGAGGATTTTTTATCCAATCTTTTTCCTCTAACTCTTTAATATAGTTTGCATTTCTATTTATTGCTAAATTATATGATTTATTTAAAGCATCAATAGCAATATTTTGTAAATCTAAATCTAAAGTTAAATAGACTTTATATCCACCATATAAAATATCTGGATATTGATTTGATAGTTCATTTACAGCATAATCAATTGCCCAAGGAGCAACATTTTGTGTAAGTGTTTGATTAAATACTTCAGGTGTTTCACTTAAAGCCTCTTCATATTGCTCATCATTAATCCAGCCAAGAGTATGCATTCTTGATACAACTTGATTTGCTCTAGTTAGTGATATTTGAAGATTTTTTGTTGGATCATAAAAACTTGGAGCTCTTGGAAGTCCAACTAAAATTGCAATCTCTTTCAAAGTTAACTCATATAGATTTTTATTAAAATATCCTTTTGCAGCTGTTTGTATTCCATAATAACCATGACCAAAATATACCTCATTTAAATATCTCTCTAGAATCTGCTCTTTTGTTAAAATTGTTTCAAGCCTTAAAGATAATAAAGCCTCTTTTACCTTTCTTAAAAGAGTTTTTTCTCTAGTTAAAACTAATACTTTAATTAATTGTTGAGTTAAAGTACTAGCTCCTTCACTATATCCACCCGATTGAATATTCTTAATCATGGCTCTGCTAATTGCATCAGGATTTATTCCATAATGTTCAAAAAACTGTGTATCTTCAATAGCAACTAATCCTTCAATTACACGAGCTGGAATATCATCATAAATTACATATTCACGATTTTCATCTTTAAATGTATTTGCTAGAAGTCTTCCTTTGTTATCATAAAATTGAGTGCTAAGTTTTGGTTTATAGTTTACAACTTTATCTATATCATCTTTTATTGTTTGATATAAATCATATAAAAAAACAAATATTGCAATACCTAAAAATATAGATAGTATAAAAATAATCTTTGTAAATTTTTTTAACATTTTATTTCCTAAATTCTTTATTTTTAAAGCTAGAACTTATTAAAAGTTTTGTGTAAGCTGTTTGAGGATTTTCTAAAATCTCTTTTGTTGTACCAGATTCAATAATTTTTCCATTTTTTAAAATCATTATATCATCACAAATATTCTCTATTGTTGCTATATCGTGAGTTACAAAAAGAATTTTAATTCCAAGTTGCTCTTTTAAACTATTTACTATGTTTATAATATTTGTTTTATTTTCAAAATCTAAAGCAGTAGTTGGTTCATCTAAAAGTAAAAGTTTAATATCTCTGCTAATTGCTATTGCAATTACAACTCTTTGAACTTGACCACCACTAATTTGTGAAGGATATTTTTCTAAAATATCCAAAGATAGGTTTAAAAGTTTAAAAACTTCTTCTACTTTACTAAATTCACAAAACATTTGATCTTTTATTTTTGTCATAGTAGAGAGTGATAAAAATGGATTTTGAGGAATAAAACCAATTGTATTTGAATCAAGTTCAAACTCATACTCTATCTCTTTTTCAACTCTTAAATTAGTAGGAAGCATATTTAAAAGAGCTTTTAAAGTAAGAGATTTACCGCTTCCACTCTCTCCTACTAAAGCTATTGAACTATTTATTTTAAATGATATATCAACTAATGAAATATTCTCGTAAGAGATTTTTAATTTTTTAATATCAATCATTATATTAAAGGCTCATCCATCTCTTTTGGTATATCAAGTCCCATAAGTTTTAAAACTGTTGGTGCAATGTTATTTAAACTTCCAGTTTTTACCTCTTTAACATTTGGTGCAATCACAAAACAATAAACATCTCCAACTGTATGATTTGTAAGAGTATTTCCATTTTCATCTCTCATCATCTCACAATTTCCATGGTCAGATGTTAATACTATATTATAGTTGCTATTTTTTGCCTCTTCTAAAATAAGTCCAAGTTCATAATCAACAGCTTCAACAGCTTTTATAGCTGCTTCATAAACTCCTGTATGACCAACCATATCACCATTTGCAAAATTTACAACAATAAAATCTATTTGATTTTTCATAGCAAGTTTTACAGCTTCTGCTACTTTTGGAGCTGACATTTCAGGCTGTAAATCATAAGTTGCAACATTAGGTGAAGGGATTAAAACTCTTGTTTCATTTAAAAATGGCTCTTCAACTCCACCATTAAAGAAAAATGTTACATGAGCATATTTTTCAGTTTCTGCTGTATGAAGTTGAGTTAAGCCAGCATCTGAAATAACTTGCGCTAAAGTATTTGTTGGATTATCTTTTTCAAATATTACAGGAATTGGAATATTTTTATCATATAAAGTCATACTAGCAATTTGAATATTTAATGTTTTTTTCTCAAACTCTTTAAAGTCATTTTTTGCAAATACACTTGAAAGCTCTCTTGCTCTATCACTTCTAAAATTACAAAAAATAACTCCATCCCCATCTTTAATTCCATCATAACCATCTAGTGCAGTTGGAATTATAAATTCATCAAATATCTCATTTTTGTAAGAGTTATCTATAAAATCTAAAATATTATCCTTGGTTTTAGGAGTTGCATTTGCAATTGCATTATAAGCAAGTTCTACTCTATCCCATCTATTATCTCTATCCATTGCATAATATCTTCCGCCGATTGTTGCAATTTTTATATTCTCATTGCAAATATTTATAACTTTTTCAATATAGATTTTTGCGCAATCAGGTGCAACATCTCTTCCATCAGTTATAAGGTGAAGCCAAACTTTTTTATTTTTATTTTGAGCTATTTTTGCCAAAGCAATAATGTGATCAATATGAGAGTGAACCCCTCCATCACTAGCAAGTCCAATTAGATGAATATTGTTTGATTTTTCAATTGTATTTTTTACAATAACATTATCTTTAAGTGTATCATTTTTGATAGCTAAATGAATTTTTACTAAATCTTGATATAAAACTCTTCCACTTCCAATAGTCATATGTCCAACTTCACTATTTCCCATTTGATTATCTGGTAATCCAACATACTCCCCATATGTATGAATTAAACTATAAGGAACATTTTTAAAAAGATAGTCATATGTTGGTTTTTTTGCATTACAAAAAGCATTAAAGTTGCAAGAGCTATTATGTCCAATTCCGTCAGTTATTATTAATAGTGTTTTATTTCTCATCTATTTAAACCTTTTAAAATATTTTATATAATATAATCCCACAATCTTATCCAAAAAAGGTTTAAATTGTTTTACTGGTTTTATAGACACCTTGAGATTAATATCTTCCAATATATTTCAATTCGTGCAGGAATAAGTTTTTTTGTAGCTTTTGTTTTAACTATGTATTTATTGCCAAAATTTATAAAATGGGCAAAGAGTAAAAATGCTTCTCAGCCAATTTATGATTTAGCACCAGAAACTCATAAACAAAAAGCAGGAACTCCAACTATGGGTGGAGTGGTTTTTATATTTTCTGCAATAATTGCAACAATTTTAACAGCAAAATTAAATAATTTTTATGTTTTTGGAGGACTTTTAACACTAGCTTTATTTTCACTAATTGGAATTAGAGATGATTATAAGAAAATTACTAAAGCAAACAATAGCGAAGGCTTGAGTGCTAAAATGAAACTAGTTTTACAATTTTTAAGTGCAGCTATAGTTGTAAGTTTAATATTCTATTTTGGACATACAAGTGATTTGTACATACCATTTTATAAATATCCACTATTTGAAATGGGAGTTTTTGCAATTGTTTTTTGGATGTTTATAATAGTTGGCTCATCAAATGCTGTAAATCTTACAGATGGACTTGATGGCTTAGCAACTGTTCCATCAATTTTAGCATTTACAACTCTATCAATTTTGGTATATACAGTAGGGCATATAGTTTTTTCAAACTATTTACTGCTTCCAAGTATATCTCAGGCTGGAGAGTTGGCAATTTTAGGAGCCGCAATTGTTGGATCATTGATTGGATTTTTATGGTTTAATGCTTATCCAGCTGAAGTTTTTATGGGTGATAGCGGATCTCTTCCTTTGGGAGCTTTAATGGGATTTTTTGCAATAGTTTCAAAATCTGAAATTTTGCTTTTAGCTATTGGTTTTATTTTTGTATTGGAAACTGTTTCTGTTATGCTTCAAGTAGGTTCTTATAAATTAAGACATAAAAGAGTTTTTCTTATGGCACCAATACATCATCACTTTGAGCAAAAAGGTTGGAAAGAGAATAAGATTATTGTTCGTTTTTGGATAATATCTTTTATGGCTAATTTAATTGCACTATTAAGTTTAAAGATTAGATAAATGAAAAAATTTAGAATATTAGGTAAAGGTAAAACAGCATTAGCTTTAAAAAATAGATTTCCAGAATCACAAATTTATGATGATAGCGATTTTGATATATATGATAAAGAGTCAGATACTCTTACAGTTGTAAGTCCTGGAATTCCACCACATAATAAACTGGTACAGGCTTCTAAAAATATAATTAGTGATTATGATCTGTTTTATGATGATATGCCTTTTTCAATTTGGATTAGTGGAACAAATGGTAAAACAACTACTACTCAAATGTGTCAATATATATTACAAAAACATAACTCTGTTTGTGGTGGAAATATTGGAGTTCCATTAAGTAAACTAGATAAATCTAAAAAAATATGGATACTTGAAACTTCATCATTTACGCTTCACTATACACAAAAAGCAAAACCAAATATATATATACTTTTACCAATAAGTGAAGATCATATTACTTGGCATGGAACTTATGAAGAGTATAAAAAGGCAAAATTAAAACCACTTGAACTTATGTTTGAGAATGATATTGTAATTTTACCAAGAGAGTTTGAAAACATTAAAACAAAAGCACATACTATTTATTATAGCTGTAGTGATGATTTATGTGAAGAGTTTAAAATAGATAAATCTAAAATCAATTTTAATGAACCATTTTTAATAGATTCAATAATGGCTCTATCAACAAGTAAAATACTATTTGATGAAGTAGATTACGATTTAATAAATAGTTTTAAAATCGATAAACACAAAGTTGAAGAGTTTAAAGATAAAAAAAATAGAGTATGGATAGATGATAGTAAAGCAACAAATGTTGATGCAACAATAAATGCTTTAGTTCCTTTTCAAAATAGAAATATACATATAATTTTGGGTGGAGATGATAAGGGTGCAAATCTTTCCCCTCTATTTGAAAATATAAAACATTTTGATATTGTAGTTTATGCAATAGGTAGTAATACAAAAAAAATAGTAGATTTTTGCAAAGAAAATAGTATAAAAGTATTTGAATGCCTATATTTAGAAATAGCAGTTCAAAAGATAGATAAAAATATGAAAGATGATAGTATTGCTATTTTATCGCCAGCAGCTGCATCTTTAGATCAGTTTAAGTCATATGCACAAAGAGGTGAAATATTCAAAGAATTTGTAAAAAATTTAAGTTAATATTAATATATTAGGTAGTATAATCTCACTCCAATTTCAGTGGTTCGATAGCTCAGTCGGTAGAGCAAAGGATTGAAAATCCTTGTGTCGACAGTTCGATTCTGTCTCGAACCACCATTTTATGGATGCTGGTGTAGCTCAGTTGGCTAGAGCAGCTGATTTGTAATCAGCAGGTCGGGGGTTCGACTCCCTTCACCAGCTCCATTTTTGTCGTGCGTAAGTTTTCAAAAACAGCGCTTGACCAGAGCAATAATTTTTATAAGGTGAGGTTGGAGAGTGGTCAAATCCTGCGGACTGTAAATCCGCCGCCTACGGCTTCGAAGGTTCAAATCCTTCTCTCACCACCACGTTTAATGTTGCGGGAGTAGCTCAGTTGGCTAGAGCTTCTGCCTTCCAAGCAGACTGTCGCGAGTTCGAGTCTCGTCTCCCGCTCCATTTTTATTGATTACTGGGAGCTGAGTTATATTTGCACATATATTTATAACTCATTAATATATTTAATCCCATTAATTTAGTTTTTAGTATTTACAGTATATAATACTTGGCACATTTTGTGCAAATCCCCTCTGAATAGAGAAGCCAAAAGGCTTATCTACTCAGAGGGCAATAAGCAATAAAATAATTTTAGAAGAGGAACAACACTATGGCAAAAGAAAAGTTTTCAAGAAATAAGCCGCACGTAAACATTGGTACAATCGGACACGTTGACCACGGTAAAACTACTACAACTGCTGCAATTTCAGCTGTATTAGCTTTAAAATATGGTGGAGAGATGAGAGATTATGATCAAATCGATAACGCTCCAGAAGAGAGAGAAAGAGGAATTACTATTGCTACTTCTCATATTGAGTATGAAACTGATAAAAGACACTATGCTCACGTAGATTGTCCAGGTCACGCGGATTATGTTAAAAACATGATTACAGGTGCTGCTCAAATGGATGGAGCTATCTTAGTTATCGCTTCAACAGATGGACCAATGGCTCAAACAAGAGAGCACATCCTTCTTTCAAAACAAGTTGGGGTTCCATATATTGTTGTATTCTTAAACAAAGAAGATCAATTAGATCCAGCTGATAAAGATGAGATGTTAGAGTTAGTTGAAATGGAAATTAGAGAATTACTTTCTACTTATGATTTCCCAGGTGATGATACTCCAATCGTTGCTGGTTCTGCATTCCAAGCTTTAGAAGAAGCTAAAAAAGGTACAGTTGGACCATGGGGAGAAAAAATTGTTGCATTAATGAATGCAGTTGATGAGTATATCCCAACTCCTGAAAGAGATACTGATAAACCTTTCTTAATGCCAGTTGAGGATGTATTCTCAATTTCTGGAAGAGGAACTGTTGTTACTGGAAGAATTGAACTAGGAACAATTAAAGTTGGTGAAGAGATCGAAATCGTAGGATTTGGAGACACTAGAAAAACTACTGTTACTGGTGTTGAGATGTTTAGAAAAGAGATGGATCAAGGTCAAGCGGGTGATAACTGTGGTATTCTTTTAAGAGGAATCAAAAAAGAAGAGGTTGAAAGAGGACAAGTTCTTTGTAAGCCAGGAACAATTAAACCACATACATCATTTAAATGTGAAGTTTATATTCTTTCAAAAGAAGAGGGTGGAAGACATACTCCATTCTTTAGTGGATATAGACCACAATTCTATGTTAGAACAACAGACGTTACAGGTTCTTGTACTTTAATGGAAGGTACTGAAATGGTTATGCCAGGTGATAACGTAGAGATGACTGTTGAATTAGTTGCTCCAATTGCTCTTGAAAAAGGAACAAAGTTTGCTATTAGAGAAGGTGGAAGAACTGTTGGTGCTGGAGTTGTTTCAGAAATCATTAAATAAGGATTCTTTATGGCAGCAATAAGAATTAAAATAGGATTAAAATGCCAAGAGAGTGGAGATATTAACTACACTACTTGGAAAAATCCAAAAACTCATACTGAAAAGTTTGAAGTTAAAAAATATTGTCCAAGATTAAAAAAACACACTATTCATAAAGAAGTGAAGTTAAAATCTTAGTCATTAAAGCTTGAGAGAAATCTCAAGCTTTTTACATAGGTCAGTAGCTCCAATGGTAGAGCATCGGATTCCAAATCCGAGTGATGGGGGTTCGAGTCCCTCCTGGCCTGCCACTTTTGATTTTTTAAAGAGAGTTCTTCTCTTTTTAGAGAGTTAAAGATAAATTATATAAAGAGGAAGTCTATTTTGAGTAAAGCTAGTAACTATTTTAACAGTGTAAAAGCTGAATTATCTAAAGTAATATTTCCAATTAAAGAGCAGATAAGAACTGCTTATATTTCAGTATTTATTGTTGTTACAGTAATAGCCTTGTTTCTAGCTTTAATTGATGGTGCTATGTCTCTTGGTTTATCAATGATAATTAACTAAGGAAGAAAAATATGGCACATAAATGGTATGCAATACAAACTTATTCAGGTAGTGAGTTATCTGTGAAAAAAGCTATTTTAAAGTTAAAAGATGAAATGGCTGATGATAGAATTTTAGAAGTTTTAGTTCCAACGGAAGATTTAATTGAAGTAAAAAAAGGTAAAAAAGTAATTATTGAAAGACCACTTTATCCAGCTTATGCTTTCGCTAAAATTGATTTAGATACAGCATTATGGCATAGAATCCAATCAATGCCAAAAGTTGGAAGATTTATTGGAGAGTCAAAAAAACCAACAGCTTTAAGTGATAAAGATATAAATCTTATATTAGAAAAAGCTAAAAATAAAGCAGCAGCTAAACCTAAAATCTCTTTTGATGAGGGTGAAATGGTTAGAATAAATGAAGGACCTTTTGCTAACTTTAATGGTATAGTTGAAGATTTTGATTTAGTTTCAGGTATATTAAAATTAAATGTATCTATTTTTGGAAGAAATACTCCTGTTGAAATCTCTTATACTCAAGTAGAGAGAATCGTATAATTATATATTTTAGGCATTAGGCAAAGAAACTAGCTTCTTTTAGAGTTTTTTTGCCTAATGTCTAATCATTGAGCATTAAAAATTTAATAAAGGAATAGCATGGCTAAGAAAATTCAAGGTTATTTAAAACTACAAATACCTGCGGGTGCAGCAAATCCATCACCTCCAGTTGGACCAGCTCTTGGACAAAGAGGTGTTAATATTATGGAATTCTGTAAAGCATTTAACGAAAAAACAAAAGATAAAGCTGGTTATAGATTACCAGTTGTTCTTACAATTTATACAGATAAAAGCTTTACATTTGAAGTAAAACAACCTCCAATGACAGAGTTAATTAAAAAAATATCTGGTGTAAAAAAAGGTAGCGATAATCCACTTAAAAATAAAGTTGGAAAACTATCAAAAGCACAAGTTATGGAAATTGTTGATATGAAAATTAAAGATTTAAATACTGACGATAAAGAAGTAGCTGCAAAAATAGTTGCTGGAAGTGCTAGATCAATAGGAATTGATGTAGAGTTATAAAAAACTAGTCTAACCACAAGACTTAAAAAAAGTGGAAGCAAAAAATTTAACATTGCGGAGTAAATATGGCAAAAGTTTCAAAAAGATATAAAGCATTAGCTTCTAAAGTTGAAGAGAGAAAATACTCTTTAGAAGAAGCTTGTAATTTAGTAAAAGATTTAAAATCTGCTAAATTTGATGAGAGTGTTGAAATTGCACTAAATTTAAATGTTGATCCAAGACATGCAGATCAAATGATTAGAGGAGCTGTTGTTCTTCCAAATGGTACTGGTAAAACTGTTAGAGTTGCTGTTTTTGCAAAAGGTGCAAAAATGGATGAAGCTAAAGCTGCTGGTGCTGATATTGTAGGAAATGATGATTTAGCAGAAGCTATTCAAGCTGGAAATATTAATTTCGATGTTTTAGTTGCAACTCCTGATTGTATGGGAATTGTAGGAAAAGTTGGAAGAATTCTTGGACCAAAAGGTTTAATGCCAAATCCAAAAACAGGAACTGTAACTATGGATGTTACAAAAGCTGTTAATGATGCAAAAGGTGGTCAAGTAACTTATAGAGTTGATAAAAAAGGTAATATGCAAGCTGCTATTGGAAAAGTTTCATTCTCAGCACAAGCTATAAAAGAGAATGCTGAAGCTTTCATTGGAGCTATTAATAGAGCAAAACCTTCAACTGCAAAAGGAAGATATATTTCTAATGCAGCTATTAGTTTAACTATGAGTCCATCAGTTATTTTAGATAATATGGAATTATTAGAAATTAGATAAGGTTCTCCTTATCTTTTTTGCATTCAAAAGTGTTGAATTGGTTCAATATTTTTGAGTGTTCAAAGCACTGAAATAAAACTGAAGACAGCTGGTAAAAAGACTCCTCGTCTTTTTGTAAGTCCCGCCTAGGATGATGTTTTGAAAGGAGGAAATATAATGACTAGAAATAAAAAATCAGAGATTATTGATTTCTTAGCTGCTGAGTTCAAAAACTCTTTGGCTGTTGTAGTTTGCGACTATAAAGGTCTTACTCATAAAGAACTAGAAGTTCTAAGAAAAGATGCTAAAGCAAATAATACAAAAGTTCAAGTTGTAAAAAACAGTTTAGTAACTAAAGCTGTAAAAGCAGCAGAACTTGGTGATGTTGATTTAAATGGAACAAATATCTATTTATGGTCAGAAGATCAAATTTCAGCTTGTAAAGTAGCTGATAAGTTTGCATCTTCTACAAAAGATAAATTCTCAATTAAATCTGGTATCATCGAAGGTGAAATCTGTGATGCTTCTAGAGTTAATGCGTTTGCTAAATTACCATCAAGAGAAGAGCTTCTTGGAATGCTTGCATCTGTATGGATGGGACCAGTTAGAAACTTTACTATTGGTCTTGATGCTCTTAGAAGAAAAAAAGAAGAAGAGGCGGCTTAATTATATAAGCAATAATAATATATAAAATAAGAAATTAAAAAGGAAAAATTATGGCAATTTCTAAAGAAGATGTTTTAGAATTTATCTCTGGTTTATCAGTTCTTGAACTATCAGAGTTAGTAAAAGAGTTTGAAGAAAAATTTGGTGTATCTGCACAACCTGTTGCAGTTGCTGGTGGAGCAGTTGCTGCTGTTGAAGCTGCTGAAGAAAAAACTGAGTTTGACGTAATTATCGTTGATTCAGGAGATAAAAAAATCAATGTTATTAAAGAAATCAGAGCAATTACTGGTCTTGGATTAAAAGAGGCTAAAGATGCTGCTGAGCAAACTCCTTCAACAATTAAAGAAGGAATCTCTAAAGCTGACGCTGAAGCAATTAAAGCTCAGTTAGAAGCTGCTGGAGCTAAAGTAGAAGTTAAATAATTTAACTTTTTATATCGTTATATAGGGATTCTATCCCTATATATAGTACCGCATCTTTGAGGGCTAAGGTTAAAATTTATAAGAATTTTAACCTTATCCTTTATGGATGCTTTTGTGCTTTATAGAATAAAGCAAACAAACCAAATTTTATAACAAGGTGTCAAATGTTAAACTCTTTAAAATCTGGTAATAGACTCAGAGTAGATTTTGCGAAAAACCCACAAAAAATCGAAATTCCTAACTTATTACAACTACAACAAAATTCGTATGAATCTTTTTTAATGGTAAATAAAAAAGATAGATCATCAGCTGGTATTGAAAAAGTATTTAAAACAATATTTCCTATTCATGATGCTCAAAATAGACTAACTTTAGACTATTTAGGAAGTGAAGTTGGAAAACCAAGATATGATGTAAGAGAGACAATGATTAGAGGTCTTACATACTCAATTCCTTTAAAAATTAATGTTAGATTAACTCTTTGGGATATTGATGAGAAAACTGGTGAAAAAATTGGTGTTAAAGATATAAAAGAGCAATCTTTATATGTAAGAGAGATTCCTCTAATGACAGATAGAACATCATTTATTGTAAATGGTGTTGAAAGAGTTGTTGTAAATCAATTACACAGATCTCCAGGTGTTATTTTCAAAGAAGATGAATCAAATACAACTGAGAGCAAACTTCTATATACAGGTCAAATTATTCCAGATAGAGGTTCATGGTTATATTTTGAATATGATGCAAAAGATATATTATATGTAAGAATTAATAAAAGAAGAAAAGTTCCAATTACAATTCTATTTAGAGCATTAGGTTATTCAAAAGAGGATATCGTAAAACTATTTTATCCAATAATTAATATTAAAATTAAAAATAATAAATTTTTAACAGAGTTCAACCCTGATGATTTTATGGGAAGAATTGATTATGATATTAAAGATGATAAAGGTAATTTAGTTATTGCTGCTGGAAAAAGATTAACAACTAGAAAAGCTAAAGCTCTAATTGAAGGTGGATTAAAATTAATTGAGTATCCACTTGAGCTTTTAATGGATAGACATACGGCTAGTACAATTTATGATCCAGAATCAGGAGAGGTTTTATTTGATGCTTTAACAAATCTTGATGAATTAAAACTTAAAAAACTTCTTGATTTGAAATTTGATTCATTTGAAATTGCAAATGATTTATCAAGTAGTGCTGATGCATCTATTATTAATGCATTTAAAGCAGATGCAGAGTCTTTAAAACTTCTAAAACAGACAGAGCAAATTGATGATGAAAATGATTTAGCTGCTATTAGAATTTATAAAGTTATGAGACCAGGTGAACCTGTAACTAAAGAAGCTGCAAAAGAGTTTATAAAAAAACTATTCTTTGATCCAGAAAGATACGACTTAACAAAAGTTGGAAGAATGAAGATGAATCATAAATTAGGTGTAAATGTTCCAGAATATGTTACAACACTTACTTATGAAGATGTTATTAAAACTGTTCAATATTTAGTAAAAGTTAAAGCTGGTTATGGACATATTGATGATAGAGATCACTTAGGAAATAGAAGAATTAGAGCTATTGGTGAGTTATTAGCAAATGAGTTACACGCTGGACTTATCAAAATGCAAAAGACAATTAGAGATAAAATGACAACTCTAAGTGGAACTTTAGAAGATATTATGCCACATGATTTAATCAACTCAAAAATGATTACATCAACAATTACTGAGTTCTTTACAAGTGGGCAACTTTCACAATTTATGGACCAAACAAATCCACTATCTGAAGTTACTCACAAAAGAAGATTATCAGCTCTTGGAGAGGGTGGTTTAGTAAAAGAGAGAGCAGGATTTGAAGTAAGAGATGTTCACCCAACTCACTATGGAAGAATCTGTCCAGTTGAAACTCCTGAGGGACAAAATATTGGACTTATCAATACTTTATCAACTTTCTCTAAAGTTAATGATTTAGGATTTATTGAAGCTCCATACAAAAAAGTTGTTGATGGTGTAGTTTCAAATGAGATTACTTATTATACAGCAACTCAAGAAGAGGGTCTTGTAATTGCTCCAGGATCAACTAAAGTTGATGAAAATGGAAAAATTGTTGAGCCATTAATTGAAGTTAGATTAAATGGTGAAATTATTTTAATGGAGAGAAATAAAGTTGATTTAATTGATATCTCTTCACAAATGGTTATGGGTGTTGCAGCTTCACTTATTCCATTCTTAGAACACAACGATGCCAATAGAGCACTTATGGGTTCAAATATGATGAGACAAGCAGTTCCTTTAATTAATCCAACAGCTCCAATCGTTGGAACAGGACTTGAAAAAACTGTTGCAAGAGATGCTTGGGAAGCAATAAAAGCTTTAAGAGGTGGAGTTGTTGAAAAAGCTGACTCTAAAAATATATATATTAGTGGTGAAGATGAAAATGGTGCATTTATTGACCATTATGAAGTAAATAAAAATGTTAAAACAAATAATAACACATCTTTTGGTCAAAGAGTTGCTATAAAAGAGGGTGATGTTATTGAAGCTGGACAAGTAATTGCTGATGGTCCTTCAATGGATAAAGGTGAACTTGCAGTTGGAATTAATGCTATGGTTGCGTTTATGCCATGGAATGGATACAACTATGAGGATGCTATTATTTTAAGTGAAAGATTAATTAAAAAAGATGCATTTACTTCAGTTCATATCTATGAAAAAGAGATTGATTGTAGAGAGTTAAAACATGGTAATGAAGAGATTACTAGAGATTTACCAGGTGTTAAAGAGGAGTCAATTACTCATTTAGATGCTTCTGGAATTGTTAAAGTTGGAACTTATGTAACTCCTGGAATGATTTTAGTTGGAAAAGTAACTCCAAAAGGTGAAATTAAACCAACTCCTGAAGAGAGACTTTTAAGAGCTATTTTTGGTGATAAAGCAGGACATGTTATAAATAAATCTTTATATTGTCCAACATCGATGGAAGGTACAGTTGTTGATGTTAAAGTATTCACTAAAAAAGGTTATGAGAAGTGTGAAAGAGCTAAAGCTGAAATTGAATTAGAGAAAAATGAACTAAATCAAAAACACCTTGATAAACTTTTAATGCTTGATAGAGAAGAGGCTTTAAAAATTAATAATCTATTATCAAAAGCTAAACTTGAAAAAGAGTTAGAACTTGATGGTGTTACATATAAAAAAGGTGATACATTAACACTTGATGTTTTGGTAAGTGTAAATAGATTTGCTATGAAAAAAGTTGTTTCTTCATATAGCAAAGATATTGAAAAAACTTATAATGATATTAAAGAGCACTTTATTAAACAAAAAGCAGAGTTAAGAAAAGAGCATGAAGAGAAACTTGATATTCTTGAGCATGATGATATTTTATCAAGTGGTGTAATTAAACAAGTTAAAGTTTATATTGCAACAAAAAGAAAGATAAAAGTTGGGGATAAAATGGCTGGACGACATGGAAACAAAGGTATTGTTTCTAATATCGTTCCAAGAGTTGATATGCCATATTTAGAAGATGGAACAACAGTTGATATTATTTTAAATCCACTTGGGGTTCCTTCAAGGATGAATATTGGACAAATTATGGAGGTTCACTTAGGACTTGTAGGTAGAAGACTTGGAAAACAGATCCAACAAATCTATGATGCAAAAAAAGGTGAATATATTTCAGATTTAAGAGCAAAAATGATTGAGATTGCAGGAGTTGCAAAACTTATGAATGCTAAATCATTTATTGAAAAATTAAGTGATGATGAACTATTAAATTATGCTAGAGATTGGTCAAAAGGTGTTAAATTTGCAACACAAATTTTTGATGGTGTTGAAGCTTATGACTTTGAGAAACTGTTTGAAATGGCAAAAATAGATAGTGATGGTAAGTGTATCTTATATGATGGAAAAACTGGTGAAAAGATGAAAGAGAGAGTAAATGTTGGGTATATGTATATGCTAAAACTTCACCACTTAGTTGATGAGAAAGTTCACGCAAGAAGTACAGGTCCATACTCACTAGTAACACAGCAACCAGTTGGAGGAAAAGCTCTATTTGGAGGACAAAGATTTGGAGAGATGGAGGTTTGGGCATTAGAAGCTTATGGTGCAACAAATGTACTAAAAGAGATGCTTACAACTAAATCAGATGACGTTGAAGGAAGAACAAGAGCATATAGAGCTATTGCAAATGGTGAAAATGTTCCAGCTTCTGGTGTTCCTGAAACATTCTTTGTTTTAACAAAAGAGTTAAAAGCTTTAGCTTTAGACGTAGAGATTTTTGAAGAGGTAGAAAACGATGAGTAATAATGAAAAAGTGTTATCACCAATAGATATAAAAGAGTTAGAAAGACCACAAGATTTTTCTGCTTTTCAATTAAAGTTAGCAAGTCCAGAGAAAATTCTATCTTGGTCTTGTGGAGAGGTTAAAAAACCTGAAACTATTAACTATAGAACACTAAAACCAGAGAGAGATGGACTGTTTTGTGCAAAAATCTTTGGACCTGTAAAAGATTATGAGTGTCTATGTGGTAAATATAAAAAGATGAGATACAAAGGTGTTGTTTGTGAAAAATGTGGAGTTGAAGTAACTTCATCAAAAGTTAGAAGACACAGAATGGGACATATTGAATTAGTATCTCCTGTTGCTCATATTTGGATGGTATCATCTCTTCCTTCAAGAATTGGAACACTTTTAGGTGTTAAATTAAAAGATTTAGAAAGAGTTCTATATTATGAAGCATACATTGTAAATAGTGCTGGTGAAGCATTTTACGATGGTGAAAGAACTAAAAAAATTGAAAAATATGATATTTTAAATGAAGAGCAATATAGAACTGTTGCAGATCTATTTGAACATACTGGTTTTGAAGCAAAAATGGGTGGAGAGATTATTAGAGATCTTTTAGCTGAGCTTGATCTGTTTGAGCTATTAACTTTATTAAAAGATGAGATGCAAACAACTAAATCAGATGCAAAAAGAAAAACAATAATCAAAAGATTAAAAGTTGTTGAAAACTTTATAAATAGTGGAAATAGACCTGAGTGGATGATGCTTACAATGCTTCCAGTTTTACCACCAGATTTAAGACCACTTGTTTCACTTGATGGTGGAAAATTTGCTGTTTCAGACGTTAATGACCTTTATAGAAGAGTAATTAATAGAAATAACAGATTAAAAAGATTAACAGAACTTGATGCTCCTGAAATTATTATTAGAAATGAAAAAAGAATGCTTCAAGAAGCTGTTGATGCTTTATTTGATAATGGTAAAACAGCAAATGCTGTTAAAGGTGCAAATAAAAGACCTTTAAAATCTTTAAGTGAGATTATCAAAGGAAAACAAGGACGATTCAGACAAAACTTACTTGGAAAAAGGGTTGACTTCTCAGGAAGATCTGTTATTGTTGTTGGACCAAATTTAAATATGGATCAATGTGGTATTCCAAAGAAAATGGCTTTAGAGTTATTTAAACCACATTTAATGGCAAAATTAGAGGAAAAAGGTTACGCAACAACTTTAAAAGCTGCAAAAAGATTAATTGAATCTGAAACAAATGAAGTTTGGGAATGTTTAAATGAGATAGTTGATGAATATCCAATTTTATTAAATAGAGCTCCAACGCTTCATAAATTATCTATTCAAGCTTTCCACCCTGTTTTAATTGATGGAAAAGCTATTAGATTACATCCGCTTGTTTGTGCTGCATTTAATGCTGACTTCGATGGGGATCAAATGGCTGTTCACGTACCACTTTCTCAAGAGGCGGTTGCTGAAGCTAAGATTTTAATGATGAGCTCAATGAATATTTTATTACCAGCAAGTGGTAGAGCAATTGCAGTTCCATCTCAAGATATGATTTTAGGTATATATTATCTATCATTAGAGAAAGAGGGTGTAAAAGGTTCTCATAAGCTATTTACTGATGTAAATGAGGTAAAAATTGCATTAGATATGAATCAAATTGATTTACATGCAAAAATTAGAACAAAAATTGATGGAAAAATTGTAAAAACAACAGTTGGAAGATTAATAATTCACGAAATTCTACCATCTTTTGTTCCAATGAGTTTATGGAATAAAGTTTTAAAGAAAAAAGATATCGGTGCATTAGTAGATTATATCTATAAAGAGGCTGGTTATGAAGTAACTCCAAGATTCTTAGATAACTTAAAAAATCTAGGATTTAAATATGCAACTACTGCTGGTATTTCAATATCAATTGATGATATTATTGTTCCAGATAGTAAAGTTTCTCATATTACAAAATCTAAAAAAGATGTTATTGAGGTACAAAAACAGTTCTCTCAAGGTCTATTAACTGAGCAAGAGAGATATAATAAAACTATTGATATCTGGACTGAAGCTAATAATAAACTTGGACTTGAGATGATGGATTTAGTTAAAGCAGATAAAGATGGGTTTAACTCTATTTATATGATGGCAGATTCAGGAGCAAGAGGTAGTGCAACTCAAATTAGACAGCTTTCAGGTATGAGGGGTCTTATGGCTAAACCTGATGGAAGTATTATTGAAACACCAATTATCTCTAACTTTAAAGAGGGTCTTAACGTTCTTGAGTATTTTATCTCTACTCACGGAGCTAGAAAAGGACTTGCGGATACAGCTTTAAAAACAGCAAATGCTGGATATTTAACAAGAAAGCTTATTGACGTTTCTCAAAATGTAAGAATTACAGAAGAGGATTGCGGAACTCATGAAGGTATTGAAATTACTGATATTACATCTGGAAATGAGTTAATCGAGTCTTTAGATGAGAGAATTACAGGAAGAGTTATTGCTGAAGATATTATTGATCCAATCTCTAATGAGATTTTATTTAATGAAGGAACTTTAATAACTGAAGAGTTTGCAAAAATAGTAAAAGAGTCTGAGGTTAAATCTGTAATTATTAGAACTCCGCTTACTTGTAAAACAGAAAATGGACTTTGTTCAAAATGTTATGGACTAAATCTTGGTGAGCAAAGAAAAGCAAAACCAGGTGAAGCTGTTGGAGTTGTTGCTGCTCAATCAATTGGAGAGCCAGGAACTCAGCTAACACTTAGAACTTTCCACGTTGGAGGAACAGCAAGTGCTACTCAAACTGAAAGAGAGTTAAAAGCTGATAAAGAAGGTTTCATTAGATACTACAATATCAAAAAATATGAAACAAAAGATGGAAAAACTATTGTTGCAAATAGAAGAAATGCTGGAATTTTATTAGTTGAACCAAAAATTAATGCACCATTTAAAGGCAAAGTTACAGTTGAAACAGTTCATGATGAGATTGTATTAACAATATCAAATGGTAAAGATAAAAAAGAGTATTTCTTAAGAAAAAGTGATGTTGCAAAAGTAAATGAGCTTGCAGGAATTTCTGGAAAAATTGAAGGAAAACTTTATATTCCTCATGCAAATGGTCAAGAAGTAGATAATAACGACTCTATAGTTGAAATTATTAAAGATGGATGGAATGTACCAAATAGAATCCCATTTGCAGCTGAATTAAAAGTTGAAGATGGAGCACCAATTACATCTAAAGTTGTTTCAGCAGCTAAAGGTATTGTTAAATATTATAAATTAATAGGTGATTATTTAGAGAGAAGACATGATATTAAATCTGGTGATAAAGTTGTAGAAAAAGGTCTTTTTGCAGTAGTTGCAGATAAAGAAGATAGAGAAGCTGCAAGATACTATATCTCAAGAGGTTCATCAATAATTTTAAATGATAATAGTGAAGTTGAAAAAGGTACTCAAATTTCTTCACCAACAGTTTCTGAACAAACTGTAATTGCAGAGTGGGATCCATATGCTAACCCAATTATTGCTGAAGAGTCTGGAGTTGTAACTTTTGAAGATATTATTCCAGGTGTTACTGTTTCAGAACAATTTGATGAGTTAACAGGAACATCTAAGCTAGTTGTTAATGAGTATATTCCAAGTGGATATAAACCAACAGTATTATTAGCAACAGCTTCAGGTGATATTATTAGATATGTACTAGAGTCAAAAGCATCTTTAAATATTCAAGAGGGAAGCAAAGTAGAGGTTGCAGATATTATTGCTAAAACTCCAAAGGCTACACAAAAATCAAAAGATATTACTGGAGGTCTTCCAAGAGTATCTGAGTTATTTGAAGCAAGACGACCAAAAAGTATAGCTGTATTAGCTTCATTTGATGGAACTGTAAGTTTTGGAAAACCACTAAGAAATAAACAAAGATTAATAATCTCTGATATTATGGGTGGACAAACAGAGTACTTAATTGAAAAAGGAAAACAAATCCTTGTTCATGAAGGTGAATTTGTACACGCTGGTGAAGCATTAACAGATGGTCAAGTATCGCCTCATGATGTATTAAGAATTATGGGTGAAAAAGCACTTCATTACTTTATTGTATCTGAAGTACAACAAGTTTATAGATCTCAAGGGGTTAATATTGCAGATAAACATATTGAGGTAATTTTATCTCAAATGTTAAGACAAGTATCAATTCTTGATGGTGGAGATACTAAATTTATTGTTGGTGATATGATCTCTAAAAAGAGATTTAAAATTGAGAATGAAAAAATTGTAAGAATGGGTGGAAGACCAGCTATTGCTGAGCCTTTATTGCTTGGTATTACAAGAGCTGCTGTTACAAGTGATAGTATCATTTCAGCTGCATCATTCCAAGAGACAACAAAAGTATTAACAGAAGCTGCAATTAGTGCAAAAATGGATATGCTTGAAGATCTTAAAGAGAATGTTGTAATAGGAAGAACAATTCCTGTTGGAACAGGTCTATATAAAGATCAAAAAGTAAAATTTACAGAAGTTGAGTAAGGAATAGGGCTTTGCCCTATTTTTTTAAATGACAATTTTTTATCTATTTATCTTTTTTATTGCAATTGAACTTTTTGAAACAAATTGGCAAAAAGCACCAACATTATATGGAATATTAGAGAATAATTTCAAAGTTTACCAAAAAAATATTTTCTTATATTTTATACTTCATCCATCATTTTTTTACTCAATTTATTTAGCTATTACTCTTAATAATTTTGGATTTTGGATGAGTTTTATTGTTATTTTAAAATTTGTTGATATATCATTTAAGTTATCGATTATGAAAAAACTATCTAAAAATTATGAACTAAGTAGTATAATTCCATTTGATGCAAATATAACTATGATTTTTCGATATTTAAATCTATTTATCTATCCATCATCTTTTTTATTAGCAACAAGTAATTTCTAAAAAATTTTAAAAAAGGAAAAAAATGCAATATTTAATAATAGCATATGATTATGATGATGCTTATGAAAGAAGAGTTAAAGTTAGAGATGAACATGTTAAGATGGCAAAAGAGTTTATGGAAAAAGGTAACATAATAACTGCTGGTGCATTAATTGAAAATGACAAAATGGTTGGTTCAACACTTTTTGTTGAGTTTGAAAATGATGATGAGTTGGAAGCTTGGCTTGAAAATGATCCTTATGTTATTGGAAATGTTTGGGATTATGAAAATATTCAGATAGTTCCTGTAAGGTTACTTCCAAAAAATTAATGTGATTTTTATATCACATTAATTTAATTACTCTTCTATTTCTACTCTATTTCTTCCATTATTTTTGGCTTTATACATAGCTTTATCAGCTCTTGCTAAAATTGATTGCATTGAATCACTTTTGTTGAATTTTGTTACTCCAAAACTACAACTTATATTTTTTATATCATCAAATTCTAGCTTATTTATAAGAATTCTTAGTTTTTCAGATGCCTCAAAAGCTTGTTTTAGATTAGTTGAAGGGTATATAATAAAAAACTCTTCTCCTCCCCATCTACATGCAAGATCAGTTGATCTGATTGTATTTTTTACAACATCAGCAATTTTTTTAAGAACCATATCACCAGCTAAATGTCCATATGTATCATTGATAATTTTAAAATTATCAACATCAAATAGTACAATAGAAAACTCTTGATTTTCATATCTAGTTGCTCTAGAAATCTCATATTTTAATTTTTGTTCAAATTTTGCACGATTATATAAAGATGTTAAATTATCAGTAGATGCAAGTTGTTCAAGCTGTGTAGTTTTTGATTGTAATTTTGAATTTATTGATGACAGATGCACTGTTTTATCTCTTAGAAAATCTGCCCATTTTGAATAAACTCTTGCTAGTAACTCTTTTTGAGTTATTTGACCTATAACATTACCAGCAAAATCTTCAATAATTAAACGCTTAAATTTTTGTTGTTGTATAAATTCTAAAGCTTGAGAGACTGTTGTAGTATGTTTTACTTTTACTAAAGGAGATCTCATATAGTTTGATACAGGTAGATTTAAATCTTTAGATTCTCCAAAAAGTTTAATAATATCTTTAGTAGTTAATATTCCAACACTGTTGCTCTTATCAAAAATAATTACACAATCATAAATAGTATCATCCATTAGTTCAATAACATCTTTTGTTAAATCATTAATATCTGCTTTTTTTACAAATGAACTAAGTAGCATATCGCTTAAAGTCTGTTTTTCAAGCATTAATTGTGGATCAACACTTGAAATAATGTCATGATAAGATACAAATCCACAAAGTTTGTCATCGTCATCTACAAGACAAAGAGAGTTTCCATTAAATCCAATCTCTTCAATAGCGTCTGGTATTGAAGTTTTATAGTGAGTTGAGAAAATTTTATCATATTTTATATCTTTTAATTTTGTGTTGAAATCTATATTATCAGATTTTAAACGAATTAAATCATTTGCTTTTATGATTCCAAAACCTTTTTTTGTATTTGATAAAATAATAATCTCTCTATGATTCTCTTTATACATTAAAGCTATAGCGTCATTAATACTTTGTGTATCATAAACAGTAGTAACCGCTTTAGTAGCAATATCGATTAACTTTGGAAGATATTTCATTTTAACCTTTTTTAATATAATAATTTCTTGTAAATAAATATTAAATTCTACAAAAATAACTTTAGAACAATGTTAATAAAAATTAAATTGTAAGTTAAAAAATATTTACAATGCTTCTATCAAAAATTCGATCTAACTTATCTGGATTTATTGAATCGTTTGATTCAATTTTACTATTAAATAGCTCAATAGTCTTTTTGCTATTAGCCATAAATGTAGCCTTATCTTTTTTACTTAAACCTTCAACTTTAGGTTTTCTTAATGTCTTCATGGGATCAACAGCAACACCATTTTTATATAATCCAAGATGCAAATGAGGACCTGTGCTAACTCCAGTTGATCCAACATAAGCAATTAAAGTACCTTTTTTAACTGTTCTTCCAACAACAGCATTTGAAGCAAATTTATTTAAATGTGCATATAAAGTTCTATATCCATCAGCATGGCTAATAATTACTGTTTTACCATAACCACCTCTATTTCCAACAAAAGTAACTCTTCCATCAGCGGCAGCATAAACATTTCTTCCAATAGGAGCTGCAAAATCAGTTCCAAGATGTGCTCTATATCTTTTTAATACAGGATGATATCTTTTATTTGAAAAGTGACTTGAAATTCTTGAGTAGTTTAAAGGAATTTGAAATGGATAAGTTTTTGTATAAGATATACCTTTTTCATCGTAATATTTTTCATCTTTTTCATTCTTAAACCTATAATTTGGTTTTCCATTTATTTGAACCATTACAGATTTTATATTTGGAAGACCAAGAAGTTTTCCTAAATAGACTTTTTGTGAGTATTCAACAACAACATAATCACCTTTTTTCATCTTTCTAAAATCAACAGGGCTATGCTTAAACAGGTTTGTTATTAGTGCAGGAATTGCAATATCTCCTGTTGCTTTTTGTAAATCACTTGATAAAGATTCGTTTATTTGAACAGCTAATAACTCATTTTTTTCAGTGTAAGCAATTGGCAAAGTTTGGAATTTAAAGTTATCATCATCTTTATATATATGAATTTGAATATCAGAAGATATTGGAATTAAAACTTGTTCAAACTCTTTATCTTTATTGGTATATAAGTAGTATCTAGTATTTGATTGAATCTCACTACAAAGCTCTTTGTCTTCTCTTTCTAAATTGTAAAAAAGAGTTAAAGGAATATTTTGTTTCTCTAAAAAGTTTAAAAATGTATCACCTCTTGGCCAAAGTAACTCTTCCACTTGAGATGCAAAAAGTGAGTTAAAAAGTAATAAAAATATAATAAGTTTTTTTTTAAGCATATAATAGACTCTTCTTTTATCAAAAAATTAGGACAAGTATTATACAATCCCGATACTTAAATTTACGGAGATACTATTGAATAAAATTTTATTATTTATTTTTTTATCACTAAACCTTTTTGCAAAAGATTATTTTACTATTTATAAAAATGAGGGGATAAAAAGTGTTGAAAATGAGTTGAAATTAGAGTTTAGACAAAAAGAGTCTTGGCTTAAATATTTACAAAATCATGATACTAGATTTGGTTATTATGAGACAAAAAAATTTATTATTGTTGCTGATAAAAATGATAAAACTATGGCTTTATATAAAAAAGAGGATAAAAATTTTATCAAAATTTCAAGCGATAGTATGATAATTGGTGAAAATCTTGGTGATAAACTATTAGAAGGTGACAAAAAAACACCAGAAGGATCTTATGAGCTTATACAAAGAAGAACTTCTCTACCAGCTTTTTATGGACCCCTTGCACTTGTAACTCAATATCCTGATACATTTGACAAAAGTTTAAATAAAACAGGTCATGGAATTTGGATTCATGGAATGCCTTTAAATGGCGATAGAGAGCTTTATACAGAGGGTTGCTTAGCTATTTCAAACGATAGATTAGAGTTATTAGATAAAAATATTGATTATAAAAACACTATTTTAATTACAAGTAGTAAAGCAGTTCCTGAAGTTCCTAAAGAGGAGCTAGCAATAGTTTTAAGTACAATTTTTAAATGGAAAGATGCTTGGAAGGATTCTGATATAGAGACTTATTTATCATTTTATTCAAAAGATTTTAAAAGAGCTGATAGAAGTGATTTTTCAACTTTTTCAAACCAAAAAAGAAGAATATTTGCTAAAAATGAAGAGAAAGTAATTAATCTTTTTAATATAGATATCTCACCATATCCAAACTCTTTGGGTAAAAATATGTATAAAATTTTAATGGATGAGGAGTATTTTAGTCCATCTGTTAGATTTATTGGTAAAAAAGAGCTTTATATAGAGCTTATAAACGGAAAAGTTGAGATTTTATCAGAGGATTAAAAACTATTTTAATACTACTTTAGATATAATCGCCTTTAAATTTGTAAAAATTAAGGCGAAAAATGCAAAAAAAAGAGATGAATATTGAAGAGATAGCTTTAGCACACTCTTTAACAAAAGATGAGTTTGAAAATATAAAAAAAATATTAGGAAGAGAGCCAAACTATGTTGAAATTGGTATCTTCTCTGCAATGTGGAGCGAGCACTGCTCTTATAAATCAAGTAAAAAATATTTAAGTGGATTTCCAACAAAAGCACCATGGGTTATTCAAGGACCTGGTGAAAATGCTGGAGTAATAGATATTGGTGATGGATACGCTGCTGTATTTAAAATGGAATCTCACAATCATCCAAGCTTTATTGAGCCTTATCAAGGAGCTGCAACTGGAGTTGGTGGTATTTTAAGAGATGTATTTACAATGGGTGCAAGACCAGTTGCAAGTATGAACTCAATTAGATTTGCTTCAATTGAAGGAAATAGTGAAACTGCAAAAAAACATAGATACCTTTTAAAAGGTGTTGTTGCTGGAATTGGTGGATATGGAAACTGTATGGGAGTTCCAACTATTGGTGGAGAGACAAGTTTTGAAGAGTGTTATGCTGGAAATAATCTAGTAAATGCATTTACTTTAGGTCTTGCAAAAACTGATGAGATTTTTTATGGACGAGCTGAGGGAATTGGAAATCCAGTTATTTATGTTGGAAGTAAAACAGGAAGAGATGGTCTTGGTGGTGCTGTTATGTCAAGTGCCTCTTTTACAGAAGATAGTGAAAGCAAAAAACCAACTGTTCAAGTTGGAGATCCATTTACTGAAAAGCTGCTTTTAGAGGCTTGTTTAGAACTATTTAAAGCTGATTTAATTGTTGGTATTCAAGATATGGGAGCTGCTGGGCTTACATCATCTTCATTTGAGATGGCTGGAAGAAGTGGTAGTGGAATGATTATGCACTTAGATAAAGTTCCTGCACGAGAAGAGGGTATGACTCCTTATGATTTTATGCTTTCAGAGTCTCAAGAAAGAATGCTTATTTGTGCTAAAAAAGGTTGTGAGCAACAAATAATTGATATTTTCCAAAAATGGGAGCTAGATGTTGCTGTTATTGGAGAAGTTACAAATACTGGAAACATGGAACTATTTTGGCATGGTGAAAAAGTAGCTGATATTCCAGTTCAACCAGTATCAGAAGAGGCACCAGTTTTAGATAGACCTGTAAGTGAACCTGAGTATTTAAAAACTATTGCAAATGTGAATATGGATAAACAAATTTCAAATCAAATTGCTTTTGATGAGTTGTTTAGTGATATGGAAGTTGTAGATAAATCTTGGATTTACTCTCAATTTGACTCAATGGTTCAAACAAATACTATAAAAGGCCCAGGAAGTTTGGATGGTTCTACAATTAGAATCAAAGAAACTGGAAAAGCTTTATCTATGAGTGCTGATTGTAACACAAGATTTTGTTATATAAATCCACAATTAGGAGCAGCAGCTGCTGTTATGGAGAGTGGTAGAAATGTTGCTATGACTGGTGCTGTTCCAAAAGCTATTACAGATTGTCTAAATTTTGGAAATCCTCAAAATCCAGAGGTTATGTGGCAATTTAAAGAGAGTTGTGAAGGTATTAAAAATGCTTGTAGAGCATTAAACACTCCTGTTATTGGTGGAAATGTATCTTTATACAATGAAACAAATGGAGTTAGTGTTTTCCCAACACCATCAATTGCTATGGTTGGAGTAAATGAAGATGCGCAAAATGTACTTCCTTCAAAACTTCAAGAAAGTGGAAATGTATTATATCTTTTAGGTGATACTTATAGTGAATTTGGTGGAAGTTTATATCTAAAAAAACTTTATGGAAAAGTTGCTGGAGTTCATCCAAAAGTTGATTTTGAAAAAGAGTTAGCTTTATGGAATACAGTAATTGAAGCAAACAGAGCAAAACTTTTAAAAAGTGCTAAAGATGTAAATCTTGGTGGAGTTGCTATATCTTTAGCAAAAATGGCAGTTGTAGGAAATATTGGAGTTGAAGCTAATATATCTTTAAATGATTCTAAAGATATTTTTAGTGAATCATTAAGTAGAGCAATAGTTGAAGTAAATCCAAAAAATTGTGAAGAGTTTGAAAAATTAGCTTCTAAAAACAGAGTTTCTTATGTAGCTATTGGAAAAACAGGAACAGATAAATTTATTATAAATGATATTTACAAAAATATTAGTGATTTAAGTAAAATCTATTTTAATAGATTCAAAGAAGTTATAGAGCAAGATCAATAAAAAGATTAGTTCTAAAAAAGCCAAACCTAAAATAGGTTTGGCTTTTTTTATTTAAATTAGATTAGAAGAAGGAGTATTATGAGAGCATTAATTAGTGTAAGTGATAAAAGTGGTGTTGTAAATTTTGCAAAAGAGCTTGTAAAACTTGGATATGAGATTATTTCAACAGGTGGAACATATAATAAGCTAAAAGAAGAGGGAATAGCTGTAATTGAAGCAAATGAGGTTACAAAATTTCCAGAGTGTTTTGAAGGTAGAGTAAAAACTTTAAATCCATATATTCATGGTGGAATTTTACATAGACGAGATAAACAATCTCATCTTGATCAGGCACGTGAGTTAGGGGTTGAAGGTATTGATTTAGTTTGTGTAAATCTATATCCATTTAAAGCAACAATAGAAAAAACTACTAATTTTGAAGAGATTATTGAAAATATTGATATTGGTGGACCAGCAATGGTTAGAAGTGCTGCTAAAAACTTTGATAGTGTAATTATTGTAACAGATGTTGCTGATTATGATTTAGTACTAAATAATCTTAAAAACAATACAAATACATACGAGTTTAGAAGAGATTTAATGATAAAAGCTTATGAGCACACAGCTTCTTATGACTCTATGATTGCAAACTATATGAATAAGAGATTTAACAATGGTTTTGGAGCAAAACAGTTTATTGTTGGATCTAAAGTATTTGATACAAGATATGGAGAGAATCCTCATCAAAAAGGTGCTTTATATGAGTTTGAATCTCAATTTTCAAATAAATTCAAAGTAATCAAAGGAGAGCCAAGTTTTAATAATATGGGTGATATTAGTGGAGCTGCTAGAATTGCTGCATCTTTTGGAACAGATAATGCTGTTTGTATAGTTAAGCATGGAAATCCATGTGGATTTGCTATAAAAGATACACTATTAAACTCTTATGTTGAAGCTTTAAAATGCGACCCAGTTAGTGCATTTGGTGGAGTTGTTGCTGTAAATGGAGTAGTTGATAAAGAGTTAGCAGAAAAAATGAATGAAATTTTCCTTGAAGTTGTTTTTGCAGCAGATTTCACTGCAGATGCTGTTGAAGTTTTTGAAACTAAAAAAAGAATCAAACTATT
>NZ_JBAZAH010000004.1:0-61623 GCF_041672065.1 Aliarcobacter sp.
ATGTTGTTATATCTAAAGTCATAGACTGTAAAAAGTAAAAGATTTGAAGTTAGTACTTCAATCTTAAAAGAATATATTTTTTAGCTAAAAGCTAGGTTATATATTCATAAATTTATTATACGAGGATAAGAGATGCTTAAAAGTATATTATTATTAATATTTATAATATTTTTTCAAGGATGTGCAACTTGGAGTGGAGTAAAACAAGATAGTAAAACAGCTTGGAAAGCTACAAAAGAGACAACAACTGAAGTTGTAAAAGATGTAAAAAAATCAATTCACGAAGCAACTGAGGATTAAATACTATTCAACTTCTCTAACTCTTAAAAATGAAGCAAATTTTGGTTTACCATTTTTTGTTAAACCATAATATTTGAAAGTTACAAACTGCCCAATTTTTGGTGGATTTAATCTATCTTCTTTTTTAAATCCACCACCTAAATTAAATACAGTTTTATTTTTCAATTCTATTTTTAAACTTTTAAATGAACCATCTTTATTAAAATTATGTGCAATCACTTTCCCCTCATCATCTAGAAACTCTTTTACTTTTAAAGAGTTTGTAGTTCTTCCATTCTCATAAGCTAAATCTGGATTTTTTATAATCACACCTTCAGCACCATTTTTTAGAAGCTCTTGTAAAAAATTATTTAAGTGATTTTCATCTTTGCAAACCATTTGAGGAATAATTTTTATATATTTGTTTGAAGTTTGTTTTAAATAATCTTCTAAAAAATCAAGTCTAGTTTTAAAATTTCCCTTTGCATTTGGAACTTCAAAAATATTGTAAGTTATATTTTCCCAATCTTTTGACTCTTGTTGGCTTAAAACAATACTTTGAATATTTTCAAAATCACCTCTTTTTGTCCAAAGCTCTCCATCAAGCTCAAATGGTGGAAAATCTTTTGTAAACCAAGCTGGTGCAAATATTTTGTTTTTGTTTCTTGTAAATAGCTCTTTTCCATCCCAATAAGCTCTAATACCATCTAGTTTTTCACTCATAAACCAACCATTGATATCTATATTTTTTTCATAATTTGAAGGTTTCTCTAAATTAAAACAAAAAGAAATAGTAAAAAGAAGTAACATAATAGATAAAATTCTCATAAATGCTCCTTGATATTGATTTCTTAAACTATAACATAATTTGATTTTAGCTAGAATGTTTTAATTTTTTAAAAAAGGAAAAACTTGAGTAAAGAGATTTTAACAGAAGATGAAAAAAAGGTTTTATTAAGTTCTATTAGAACAGTTGAAGATTTTCCAAAACATGGTATTAGCTTTAAAGATATTACAACACTTTTAAATAATAAAGATGCATTTGAACTACTTATGAGTCATCTTGAAGATAGATATAAAAAATATAATTTAGATTTTATAGCAGCAATTGAAGCTAGAGGATTTTTATTTGGAGCAGCACTTGCTTCAAGACTTAAAATTGGATTTGTTCCAATACGAAAAAAAGGGAAACTTCCAAGTACAACTTTATGTGAAAAGTATGAGTTAGAGTATGGTTTTGATGAGGTTGAAGTTCATTTTGATGCTTTTAGGGATATAAAAAAACCAAAAGTTCTTTTAATGGATGATTTAGTTGTAAGTGGTGGAACAGCAGTGGCTGCTGCTAATTTAATTGAGAAATTAGATGCCACTTTAGTGGAAGCTTGTTTTATTTTGAATTTCTCTATCTTGCCTGGAAAAGCCAAACTTGAAGAGAAAACTAAAGTTTATGCGGTGCTAGAAATATGAGTAACTATATCCCAAAAAAAAGTATATTTGATCCAAATTCAAATGGAGAGTTTGGTGTTGGTGGTGAGTTTGGAATTTTTGGAGGACAATATGTTCCTGAAACATTGATGCCTATTTTAAAAGAGCTTGAAGCTACTTATAGTAAATATAGATTTGATAAAGAGTTTTGGGCTGAGGTAAACTACTACTTAAAAGATTATGTTGGAAGAGAAAATCCACTATATTTTGCAAAAAATATAAGTGATGAGCTTGGGGCAAAAATCTATTTAAAAAGAGAAGATTTAAATCATACAGGTGCTCATAAAGTTAATAATGTAATAGCTCAAGGATTACTAGCAAAAAAAATAGGTAAAACAAAAGTAATAGCTGAAACAGGAGCTGGACAACACGGTGTTGCAACAGCTACAATTGCAGCTTTGCTTGGACTTGAGTGTACTGTTTTTATGGGTGCAAAAGATGTACAAAGACAAGAGTTAAATGTATTTAGAATGAAACTTTTAGGTGCTAAAGTTGTTGCAGTAGAAAGTGGTAGTAAAACTTTAAAAGATGCAATGAATGATGCGATTAGATATTGGGTTACAAACGCAAGAGATACTTTTTATATAATTGGAACAGTTGCAGGTCCTCATCCATACCCTATGATGGTTCGAGATTTTCAAGCAGTAATTGGTTATGAATCAAGAAAACAGATTTTAGAAAAAGAGAATAGACTTCCTGATTATGTAGTTGCTTGTATTGGTGGAGGATCAAACTCTATTGGTATGTTTTCACATTTTTTAGAAGATAAAAGTGTTACTTGTGTTGGAGTTGAAGCAGGTGGTTTAGGACTTGATACAGACAAACATGGAAGTTGTTTAGCAAAAGGGACACCTGGAATTTTACACGGGCAGTGTTCATACTTACTTCAAAATGAAGATGGACAAGTTTTAGAAGCTCATAGTATTAGTGCAGGACTTGATTATCCAGGAGTTGGACCAGAACATAGTTTTCACAAAGATAATAAAACAGTAACATATGACAATATTACAGATAAAGAGGCACTTGATGCTTTTGTTTGGTTAAGTCAAAAAGAGGGAATTATTCCAGCATTTGAATCAGCTCATGCAATTGCATATTTAAAAAAAGCAAAAGATAAACTAAAAGATAAATTAGTAATTGTTTGTCTATCAGGTCGAGGAGATAAAGATATGATACAAGCAAAAAGTTTACTAGATTTTAAGTAAGGCAATAAATGAGAGAACTTTTTAGAAAAATTCAACCATACACAGGAAAAATTTTTGCAGTAAGCTTGGTACTTTTTTTATCTTTTCTTGCTTACAATTTGTACAATGCCCCTGTTGAAGGAGTTGAAGAGAAATTTATATATCTGCTTAGAAAATATGGTTATGTGATACTTTTTGTATGGAGTATGCTTGAAGGTGAGATGGGATTAATCATGGCTGGACTTATGGCTCATGATGGTTCTATGAATGTTCTTTTAGCTATTTTTGTAGCTGGTCTTGGTGGTTTTGCTGGAGATCAGGTATATTTTTATATTGGAAGATTTAACAAAACTAGTGTTTTAAAAAAACTAAGAGGTCAAAGAAGAAAGTTTGCTTTTGCTCATTTACTTTTAAAAAAACATGGTTGGCCAATAATTTTTACTCAAAGATATATGTATGGTATGCGAACAATAATTCCAATCTCTATAGGACTTACAAGATATGATGCAAGAAAATTTGCATTTATAAATTTAATTAGTGCTTGGTGTTGGGCTGCTATTACAATTGTTCCTATTTGGTATTTTGGAAATGAGATTATGATTGTACTTCACTGGGCAAAAGAGCACTGGTATTTAGCAATTCCACTTGCTATAATTGTTGGTGGTGGAATAATATATTATTTTAATAAAGCAACAAAAAAAATTGAAAAAAGGGTTATGGATGAAGATTAATATTGTAGAACTAGCAAAAAATAAAGAGTTTGATTTAGAGATTATTTTTGTAAATAATTTAAAAAAGATTGAGTGTGAAGATGATAAAGATATTTTAGAAAAGCTTGATTTTAAAGCAAAAGATGAAGCTACTGCTTTATTAGCAGATAGAAGAAAAATCTATGTTGGTTTTGAAGATTATAGCTATGATAGTTTGGCAATTGCAATTTCAGGTGCTATAAAAAAATTTAACTCTACAAAATTTAAAAGTGCAAAACTTCTATTAAATAAAGAGTTAGAAGATAACTTTAAGGCTTTAGTTGAAGGCTCTATTTTAGGTTCATACAGTTTTAATCACTATAAAAGTGAAAAAGATGATAAAAAACAAGAGTTATATTTTGTAGTTGAAAAAAAATGTGAAAATTTAAGTGATATTTTAAAAGAGTCACAAATTATTGCAAATGCTGTAAATAAAGCTAGAGATATGGTAAACACAGCACCTGCTGATTTTACTCCAAAAAGTTTTGTAAAAGAGGCTGAAATTATTGCAAAAGAGTTTGAGCTTGAGTATGAAGTTTTGGGAGAAAAAGATTTAGAGAAACAAAAAATGATGTCTATGCATAGTGTAGGAAGAGCATCTATTCATGAATCTCAATTAATACATTTAAAATATAGACCAAAAAAAGCTAAAAGAAAGATTGTTCTTGTAGGAAAAGGACTTACATATGATAGTGGTGGTTTATCTTTAAAACCTGCTGATTTTATGGTAACAATGAAAGCTGATAAATCAGGTGCAGTTGCTGTTTTAAACACTATAAAAGTAATAGCAGAGCTTAAACTTAACATTGAAGTTCATGCAATTATAGGTGCTGTTGAAAATATGATTGGTGGAAATGCTTATAAACCTGATGATATATTAAGAGCTAAAAATGGAAAAACAATTGAGGTTCGAAACACAGATGCTGAAGGAAGATTGGTATTAGCAGATTGTTTATGTTATGCTCAAGATGAGATTAAAGATTTTGATTATATCTTTGATTTTGCAACTTTAACAGGTGCTTGTGTTGTAGGACTTGGTGAATATACAACAGGAATCATGGGAAATAGTGAAGAGTTAAAACAAAAAGCTCTTGAAGCCTCTTTAAATAGTGGTGAATATGCAACTAAACTTGATTTTAATAGATATCTAAAAAAGTGTATTAAATCTGAAATAGCAGATGTTTGTAATATTTCAAACACTAGATATGGTGGAGCTATAACAGCTGGAATGTTTCTAGATAACTTTATTTATCCTGAGAATAAAAACAGATGGGTACATTTTGATATAGCAGGACCTGCATTTGTTGAAAAAGCTTGGGGATATAATCCTTATGGAGCAAGTGGAACAGGTGTTAGAATGGCTGTAGAGTTTATAAAAAATTTAGCTAAATAACTAAGAGCAAAGGCTCTTAGTTTATTTGGTATTCAACAGGTATTTCAAGACTTAGATTTGATTTATTATCTAATTTTGACATCAACTCATTTGGAATTGGATCAAAAGAGCCAATTTTTTCTAAGAGATGAATTGTTGCTTTATCTAAAGTTTTATATTTAGAGTTCTCAATAATTCTTATATTTGTAATTTTTCCATTTAATAAAACATCAAAAGCAATTTTAACAACTCCTTGATGATGAAGTCTTTTTGCATTTCTTGGGTATGTTTTATATCTTTCAATAGTATTTTTTATTTTTCCTAGATATAAATCTTCAATTTCGGCAGCTTTTACTTGATTTACAGAATCAGCTGTTGTAATTTTCTCTTGAACCTCTTTTTTCTCTACAATCTTTTTAGGCTTTTCTTTTGGTTTTGTATCTTTTTTTGGTTTTTGTTTTTTAATCTCTTTTTTTACAACTTTTTTTGCTGGTTTTTCAATTATTTTTTCAACAACTTCCTCTTCAACAATCTCTTCAATAACTTTTTCTTGAATTGGAATATTACTTAAAGAGATTTTTGTAACAGTGTGAACATCTTTTTTAATATCAACTGTTTTAGGAGTATTTGAAAAAGATATAAAAATAGGAGCTGCAATAGCAAGATATATAGTAGAACTAATAAAAAGTGATTTTATATATCTATTGTTTTTCATCTTTACTTCTTTGTTACAATTGAGACATTTGAGAATTCATTTTTCTTTAACATATCCAAAACATTTACAAAGTGTTCAAACTTTGTCTCTTTGTCTGTATGAAGATGAATTGGAGTCTCTTTTTGCTTTCCTAAAAGTTCAAGCTCAATATTTTGAATTGCCATTTGAATCTCATCAAGATATAAAACTCCAGCATTATCAATAACAATTACAACTTCTTTATCACTTTTTAATTTACTAGCCGTTTGACTATTAGGTAAATTTACAGGAATAATTCCTTTAGTTATAAATGTAGAAGTTAATAAAACTATTGCAAGAAGAACTAATAGTACATCAATAAAAGGAATTACATTGATTGAATCATACTTCTGTAGCTTCATAATCACTTTCCAAAACTTCAGCAAATCTACTTAAAATATTATATAAAACCATAGAAACAATTGCAACAACCAAACCAACAGCAGTTGCTTTAAGAGCTAGTGCTAAGCTCTCCATAATTTTAGCAGCATCAATATCTCCACCACCACCCATTGTCATAAATGTAAGCATAATTGCTAAAACTGTTCCTAAAAGTCCAATATATGGAGAGTTAGATGCAATAGTTCCAATAATAGTTAAATGTTTTGTCAAAGCAACATCTAATGATTTTTTTGTTTTATATGAGTTTACATCCATTTTTTTATAAAATATAACTCTTTCAATAAAGAAAAAAACAGCAACAAAACTCATAACTACTAATAGTCCTATTACACCATAATCAACCAAGTGTTTTAGTTTTTCAATATCATCAAACATAAACTATTTCCTTAAAATTTTTTGGAATCGTACCATAATATTGATAATAATTATCTTAAAGAACTCTTAAATTTAATTATTGTTAAAATATGGTTAAAATATAGTATTTATAATACCATTTTTAAAATCAACCTAAGGAAATATATTGAGAAAGCTATTTATATTTTTACTAACTTTTACCTATTTATTTGCAAATGAAGATGGCTTAAAACTACTAAAAGATGATAAAAAAGAGTATAGAAAACTTGATAAAGAGTCAATTTTAAAAAAGTATGATTACTCTAAAAATAGTTGGATTGGAACGATTAATTTAGATGCCTCAGTAAGTACAACTCACCCTTTTGATAAGTCAAAGGATGACAACTATTCAAAACAAGCATCAATTGGTTTTACACAATCACTATTTGAATCAGGTGGAATTTGGTCAAAAATAGATAATGCTAAAAGCACTTTTGATTATGATTTACTATCTTGGGAAAATGAAAATAGTGAACTATTACTATCAATTTATAGCACTCTTTTAGAGATTAAAAAACTAAAGTATCAACAATTTCAAAATAGAATAAAATATGAGAATAAAGATATAGAGCTCATTATTAAAAAAATACAATATGAAGCTGGAAAAAGTGATATTATAGAGTTAAATAATGCAGTTATGAGTAAAAACATTGCATATAGAGATGTTATAAGTGTTGAAAATAGTTTAAAGCAAAAAGAGCTAGAACTTGCTAAATATACAGATTTAAAATATGAGAACATAGAGATATTAGATTTTAAACCAATATCAAAAGAAGATTTTTTAGAAAAGAATTTTTCACTACTAAAAGAGGATGCAAGAGTTGCTATTTTAAATAGTAGTTACAAAATAGATAGATCAGAATATCTTCCAAAACTAACTTTAAATGCAAATGCTAGATACTCAAATACAAAAGATGATTTTAATAATATGTTAAGTGATACTAGAAAAGAGGATTCACAATCAACTGCATCTTTAAACTTCTCTATGCCTCTGTTTGATTACAATATGTCTTCAAAGCTTCAAGAGTCAAAAATAGAGGTTTTAAAACAGCAAACATATTTAAATGATTTAAAAAGTGATATGGAGTCTGATTTTGAACAAATTTTAACAAAAATTGACACTTACGAAAAAATATCAAAAAGTATTGATGATAATATAAAATTGTATGAGGATTTAATAAAAGCAAATAGAGTATCAAATCAAGCTGGAATGACAGCAAGTTATGATTTAGAGATTTTAGAAAATAGTAAAAAAATAAATGAGTATGATTTGTTAATAAATGATATAAATATTCTTCAAGAGTATTCAAAATTATATTTTAAAATAAGAGGCTAAAATGAGTGATTTAAAAGATGAATTAGATAAATATGCAACAAAAAGTAATAAAAAAAGATATATAGTCATAGCTTTGATATTAATCATAGTTTTAGTATTGATATTAATAAAAATTTTTAGTTCACAAAGTGACTCTTTAAAAGTAGAGTATGTAACTAAAAAGGTTGAAAAAGGAGATTTATCTGTAGTTGTAAGTGCAACTGGAAATCTAAACCCTACAAATAGTGTTGAAATAGGTATAGAGGTATCAGGAACTATAAAAGAGATATTTGTAGATTATAATGATGAGGTAAAAGTAGGGCAGGTATTAGCTGTTTTAGATACAGTAAAACTTCAATCTCAAGTAGATAGTTCAAAAGCAGCTCTTGCAATTTCAAAAGCAAATTATAAAGAGAGTGAAGTAAATTTAAGAAACAAAAAATTAACTTATGAGAGAGTTCTTAAAATGTTTGAGGATTCAAATGGAAAATATCCTTCAAAAAATGAGTTAGATGATGCGAAATTTGCCTATGAAGCAGCTCAATCTTCCCTTGAAGCTTCAAAAGCAAGAGTTATGCAAGCTGAGTTTAATTTAAAAACAGATGAACAAAATCTTGAAAAAGCATATGTAAGATCTTCAATTGATGGAATAGTATTAAACAGAGATGTAGAGATTGGTCAAACTCTAGCAGCAACTATGTCAGCTCCAAAACTTTTTACTTTGGCAAAAGATTTAAGAAGTATGGATTTAATAGTTAGCATTGATGAAGCTGATGTTGCTGATATTAAAAAAGATTTGCCAGTTACTTTTACAGTTGATGCATATGCAAACAAAACTTTTAAAGGTAAGATAAAACAGGTAAGATTAAATCCAATTAACTCAAATGGGGTTATTACATATGAGACTGTTGTTGAAGTTCATAATGAAGATTTGCTCTTAAAACCTGGAATGACAGCAACTGCAAGAATTGTTACAAAAGATAGTAAAGATAAGATATTAGTTCCAAATAGTGCATTAAGATTTAAACCAAAAATTGATGAAGCAAAAAGAGTTGCTATGATGGGACCTAATAGAAGACCTCAAGGAGCAGTTACAAAAGATTTAGGTAAAAAAGAGCTATCACCTATTTATAAATTAGAAAATGGTGAGCTAAAAAGAGTTATGGTAAAGATTTTAGATACAGATGGAAGATCTTCTGCAATTGAGTCAAAAGAGTTAAATATTGGTGATGAGGTAATAATTTCGCAAAAGAGTATTAATGGAAAATAAAGAACCAATTATTGAGTTTAAAAATATTGTAAAAAGTTATGGTAGTGGAAACAATATTACTCATGCTTTAAATGGTGTTGATTTAAAGATATACAAAGGAGAGTTTGTTGCAATTATGGGGGCTAGTGGAAGTGGTAAATCAACTTCTATGAATATGATAGGGTGTTTAGATAAACCAAGTAGTGGAGAGTATCTTTTTAATGGTATAAATGTTGAGAAATTAAATAGAGATCAAATGGCACTTTTAAGAAGAAACTATTTGGGATTTGTTTTTCAAGGATTTAACCTTTTAGGAAGAACAACTGCTTTAGAAAATGTTGAGTTACCTTTAATTTATAGAGGAGTTACTTCTAAAAAAAGAGAAGAGTTGGCAATTGAAGCTTTAAAAAAAGTAGGTCTTGGAAGTGTTATAAAACATACTCCAGCAGAGTTAAGTGGTGGACAGCAACAGCGTGTTGCAATTGCAAGAGCAATTGTAACAAATCCTTTAGTGCTTCTTGCAGATGAACCAACTGGAAATCTTGATAGTATTAAAAGTGTTGAGATTATGGAGCTTTTAAAAAATTTAAATGAAGAGTCAAATATAACTATTGTTATGGTAACTCACGAAGAGGATATGGCTAAATATGCTAATAGAATAATATATTTTAGAGATGGAAATATAGAAGATAGTTTAAAAAAAGGTTATAAATAATGTTAGAAAATGCCTTTTTAATAGCGATAAAAGAGATAAGAAGAAATATTTTAAGATCTATTCTTACAATTTTAGGAATAGTAATAGGTGTAGCTTCTGTTATTGCTATGGTTATGATTGGAGATGGAACAACACAAAGTGTAAAAGATAGTATTACAAAACTTGGAAGTAATATGCTAACACTTAGAGTTGGTCAAGAAAGAAGAGGAGTTCCAAGAGAGGATAATAGTGCAAAACCATTTAAAAACGAAGATATAGTGGCTATTAAAAATGAAGTTGCAAATATTAAAGGAGCAACAACTGAAGGCTCTTCGCGAATGAATATTGTATATGGAAATAAAAGTCACACAGCAACTGTAGTTGGAACTGATAATGACTACTTTATAATCAAAGATTGGCAACTTGAAGATGGAAGAGTTTTTGATGATAGTGAGCTTATAACTGGAAAATCATCTTGTATTATTGGAACAACTATTCAAAAACAGCTCTTTGGTGATGAAAACCCAATTGGAACAAACATAAGACTTAAAAATTTAACTTGTAATGTAATAGGAGTTTTAAGTTCAAAAGGAGCAGCTGCTTTTGGAAATGATCAAGATGAGATAGTAATAGTTCCAACAAATATGTTTCAAAGAAAGATTTTAGGTAAAAAAGATGTTTCATCAATAATAATTTCAATAACACAAGAGCAGTTTATAGAAGATGCAAAAACTGAGATTACATCTTTAATGCAAGAAAGAAGAGGTGTTAAAATAGGTGAAGCTGATAATTTTCATATAAGAGATATGAAAGATATACTTGATACTATGACAAATACTACAAAAATGCTTACATATTTGCTAGGTTCTATTGCTGCAATTAGTTTGCTTGTTGGTGGAATTGGGATTATGAATATTATGCTTGTATCTGTAACAGAGCGAACAAGAGAAATAGGTACAAGACTTGCAATTGGAGCTATGGAGAAAGAGGTTTTGATGCAGTTTTTAGTAGAGGCTGTTGTTTTATCAACTTGGGGTGGAATTATTGGAGTGTTTTTGGGATTATCAATTGGATATGGTGTTGTAAATTTACTTGATTTACCATTTATTATAAATTATCAAATTATTTTTGTAGCATTTATATTTTCAACTTTAATTGGTGTTGTTTTTGGATATTTTCCAGCAAGAAAAGCTGCAAGATTAAATCCAATTGAAGCATTAAGATATGAGTAGATTAAAAATATTGATTTTTTGATATAGTTTCAAAAATTATTTTAGGAGAGATTTTGATAAAGAGAAAATTAAAACATTTTTTTGAGATAGTTCTTCAAGGATTATTTTGGGTACTTCCAGTTGCACTTATTACTATAGTAATCTTTTGGTTGTTTGGAAAAATAGATTTTTTGGTAAATAGTGTTTTAGATTTTGTTGGAGTTAATTCAGATTCAAATCCTATTTTTTGGTTTTTTGTTGTATGTTTTGTTTTTGTTTTTTTACTATATATTGTAGGTCAATTTATTGAAACAAGGCTTCTTAGTTTTACAGAAAAATTTTTAAATAAAATCCCAGGATATTCAACAATAAAGGATATTGTAGGAATTTTCAACTCTTCAAAAAAAGGTGAAACAAAAGTTTTGGTTGTTGCTATTAGAGGTTTTGGAAATGATTCATATAATATTGGGCTTATGTACTCTCAAAAACAAAGTATTATAAAAGATTACTACACTGTAACTTTATCTCAAACTCCTATTCCAAATGGTGGATATATGTTTGAAGTTCATCAAGATAATATTTTTGTAATAGAAGAGGCGACTTTTGATCATAATTTACAATATCTTCTATCTATGGGTGTAAAAAGTTTGGCTGATATTTTAAAAATTGAGCCAAAGAGAATAGAGGATTTAAAGAGTTTAAAAGAGTGGTTAAAAAAAGATTAAAATTTAAACCTCTTTTAAAGCTTTTAATTTAAAACTAAATCTGTGAATATCACTTCTTCCAAACTCTTTTATGGCATCAACATGGGCTTTTGTGCCATAACCCTTATGTTTTTTAAAGTTATATTCTGGATAGTTTTCTGAGATTGAATCCATAAATCTATCTCGGCTTACTTTTGCTAGAATTGAAGCAGCACTTACCTCTTTATATTTTGCATCTGCTTTTATCTCTTTTTGAAGATTTTCTATACCAAAATTTGTATTTCCATCCATTAAAAAAGAGCTTGCATCATTTTGTAAAGTTTCCATAATCTCTAAAATAGACTCTTTTATACAAAAAGAGATTCCTAAATCATCTATTTGTTTGGCACTTTTAAAAACTATATGATATTTTGATTTTTGTTTAATTTCATCAAAGAGTTTTTCTCGTTTTTTTTCGCTTAAAACTTTTGAATCTGCAAGGTTTTGTATATCTTCTAATAAAATAACACCAGCAACAACCAAAGGACCAGCAAGTGGTCCTCGTCCTGCTTCATCAATACCACAAAACATTAATTACTGTTTTGCATGTCTTGAAGACATTCTAAACTCTCTTCTTTTTAAAGCGTCGTTATATCTTCTTTTATCATCTTCTGTTATAAGTTCAAGTTTTGGAACTGGCATTGGAACACCATTTTCATCAACTGCAACCATTGTAAAGTAGCATACATTTGTATTTTTTATTGTGTGATCCTTAATATCTTCAGAGATAACTTTTATTCCAATCTCCATAGATGTTCTTCCTGTATAGTTTACAGAAGCGTGAAATGTAACTAGTGAGCCAATTTTTATTGGATTTTTAAATAACACCATATCGACAGATAAAGTAACTGCATAATGCCCTGAATATCTAGCTGCACAAGCATAAGCAACTTGATCAAGCATTTTTAAAATCTCACCACCGTGTACATTTTTTCCAGAGAAGTTTGCTTTTTCTGGAGTCATTAACATTGTCATTGTAAGAGATTTTTCTCTTTTAGTATTTTCGTTCATTTTTTACCTCAAAAATTAAATAATTGGTATTGTATTTTAATTTAATCAAGATAATCTTAATTAAGTTTGTTTTAATCTATAAAATTAGATTATCTTGAAGAAAAGTAACAAATTCTATTTAATAATATGTCCAACAAATTTAGACATATTATTTAAAATTTTACCACCTCTTCTAAATCCTAAGCCACAAGCTTCGTAAGCATAAAAAACTCCAGCTTGATAACACTCTCCTTTAGAATCTTTTACAAAATCTACATACTCTTGGAAAATTGATTTGTGACCATCATACTCACCACCATTTTCAATCTCAACGCTTCCATCACTATTTATAATTTTGATATTTGAACCTTCTCTTCCAAAAGCTTTTTTTTCAACATATTTTTTACCAACAAGTGGTTCAAAAGAAGTCTCAAGAAGTAGTGGATGATTTGGATATAAATCCCATAAAATTTTCATAAATGCTTTTGATTGAAATATTAAAGTGTAAGCTGGATTAAAAATAATTGCTCTTTTCTCTTTTATAATCTCTGTTAAAATTAAAGCCAATTCACTCTCTTGTATTGCTATATCTTCCCAAGGAATTAGTTTAAACCAAAACTCAAATAACTCATCATCTTTAAATATTCCATCATCACTAAAATTAACATTTTCTATAAACTCAAAATCTGTATTAAAACCAGCTTCAGAAGCAATATGTTGAAGTAGTTTTGTAGTATTTATATCTTCACTTGAGCTTGAAATACTAGAAAATAGTATTTTCCAACCAAGTTTTGAATAATACTCATCAAATTTTTCAATATCACTATCTAAAGTGATGATTCTTTTGAAGTTCTCTTTTAAGGCATCATATAAGTTATTAAATTGACTACTCTCATCTAAACCATTTTTCTTTAGCATTGCCCACTGAATTATTGCTGTTTCAAAAAGTGAAGTTGGTGTATCTGCATTAAACTCAATTAATTTAATAGGTTTACCATCAACTCCACCTGCTAAATCAAATCTTGAATACAAATGCCAATGAACATCATTTTCCCATGACTCTTTTATAACTTCAACTAAATTAAAAGGGATATTTAACTCATGAAATAACTCATTGTCTATTACATATTGAGCACCTTCAATAAACATATCATAAAGTTCATTTGTAGCTTCATAAAAAGCTTCAGCTTCCTCTTCACTAATTACTACTAACTCATTTGCAATATATGAGCTCTCATCGCTATCTGTATGCCATGTAAAACCTATTGATTCTAAATATTTATTATCAAGAGCATCTATTTTTTCTAATCTCATTTTTAGCTTCCAAAACTTGATGAGTTTGTTGTTCTGTTTGTATTATTACCACCAAAAAATCCACTCTTTTTTTGTGAACTTGTATTTGAAGTAGCTGGTTTATTAAATGAACTTTGAGATTTACTATAAGTTTGAGGAGATTTATATTGTGCTGCTTTTTGGTTTTGGAAGTTTTGATTATTAAATAGTTTATTTCCAAGCCAAGAACCAATCATTGCTCCTGCAATTGAAGATAATAAAACTCCACCAAGTCCCATTCCACCACTACTCATCTCTGGATTTGTAAGAGGTGAAGTTCCAGCATCTATTTTTTTCTCTTCTTCTTTAACAAGCTGATCAATCTCTGCTTGAGACAAAATTCTCTCACTTCCATCTGGACTTCTTAAAACTATTGTTGTTTTAGATGCTGGAAACTCATCTGCAATTTTGTAATTTCCACTAGCATCTTGCTCAACTATAACAAATGCCCCTTGTTGTTGAGAAGCTTCTGATATAGTATTGTTTGAAGATTGACCTTGATTTGAGTTGTTATTACAAGCTGTTAAACCTAAAATTAAAAAGCTACTAAGTCCACTAACTTTTGCAATATCTTTAAATCTTTTAAAATTTTTATTCTTCATTTTATCCTCTCTTTGTTACTTTTTTAGATTTAGTTTTTTTAGGTTTCTTAACCTTTTCCTCTCTTTTTTTTGCTTCAAATTTTTTATCTTTTATAGATTTTTGTTGTTTTGATTTTACTCTTGGTTTTTTCTCTTTTGTAGCAAATCCCTCAAGTTCATATCTTTTTACACTAAGAATTAACTCTTTTTCAATATCAGCAAAAAATTTATAATCTTTTACACTTAAAAATGTAATTGCAAGTCCATCATTTCCAGCTCTTCCTGTTCTTCCAACTCTATGAGTAAAATCATCAATACTTTGAGGAAGTGCAAAGTTTATTACGCAAGGAAGATTTTCTATATCAATTCCTCTTGCAGCTATATCAGTTGCTACTAAAACTCTTAGCTCTTTTTCTTTAAATTTTCTAAGTGCTAATGCTCTTGTACTTTGTCTAACATCGCCATGAATACAAGCAGCTTTTAAACCATCAAGATTTAAATTTTCAACTAAAGTATCGGCTTGTGATTTTTGATTTACAAAAACTAAAGCTTGTGATATATTTTTTGAACCAATAAAGTATGATAAGGCTTCAAGTTTTCTATCCTCATCAACTAAAATAGCCTCATGAGTTATATTTTTTACATTTGATCTTTGAGTAGTAACTTCAATAACAACAGGATCATTTAAAAACTGTTTTGCCAAAGTTTTTACAGTTGAATTTATTGTTGCACTAAACATAGATATTTGTCTATTTTTACCAATATAAGGCAAAATTTGCTCTAAATCTTTTAAAAATCCCATATCAAGCATTACATCTAACTCATCAATAACTACCTTTGTAACACTTGATAGATTTATTGAATTCTCTTTTATATGCTCAAGCAGTCTTCCAGCTGTTGCAACTGCTATATCAACACCATTTGATAATTTTTTTGCTTGTAAATTTTTGCTCTCACCACCCAAAATTGATACAGTTTTTACATCCATATATTTTGAGTAATTTTCAATAGATTTTACAATTTGTTTTGCTAACTCTCTTGTTGGAGCTATAATTAATGCTCTTAAAACTCTATTTTTACCAAGCTCTTGATCTTTTAATATTGATTCTAAAATTGGTAAAATAAAGGCACAACTTTTACCAGTTCCACTTTGAGAAATACCAATAATATCTCTACCTTTTCTTGCTATTGGAATAGCTTTCTCTTGAATAGGCGTCAAAGATTCATAGTTTAAATCAGAAATTGCTTTTAAAATCTTTTCGTTTAAATTTAGTTTTGAAAAATTTTCTATAATTTGTCCTTTTTGAAAAATAGGTATATATTTTATCAAAAAATTTATACCATTTTGCTTTATTAAAATTATTGCATTTTGTAATATTTTTATTAATATTAAATTATTTTGGTTATAATCAGCAAATTTTTAAAAGAAAAAGGGTTTTTAAATGGGCTTTAATCTAAATGATAAGCAACTAAGAATTAGATATATAAGAGTAGCAGAGAAGTTTTTAACTAGAACAATCTCTTTATTAAAACTTGAAAATTTCAATAAAGAGATTTTTTTAAAAAGAACATTTAAAAACTATGAAGATATGTGTAAAACACAAAAAGTTGAGTTATATTCAGATTATTACTCAAGTGTAGATAACTTTATAAAAAAAACATTAGAGTTTGCAAAAAATCCAAGTGAAAGTTTTGAAGATGAGAGAGCAACTTTACTAAAAGATGCAAATTTACTTCAAAAAGAGAAAAATAAAGCTACATACAAAAAAGAGAAACATAAAAAAGATAGATTTGATGATGGAAACTAATCAAAAAAGTTATAAACTAAGTGGAGTTTTAAAAAAAGTTCTATATCAAAATGAAGAGAACAGATATATTATTGCTGTTTTAGAAAATAATCAAAAAATTTGTGGAACATATTTTGATGCAGATATACAAAAGATGGTTGGAGAAGAGATTGAACTTAGTGGGAATTGGATAACTCATAGTAAATATGGTGTTCAATTTGAGTTTGATACATTACAAATAAAAGATAATGAACTCTATTTTTTTCTTACAAAAATAGTAAAAGGTTTTACAAAAAAAGCAGCAAGCGAGATTTTAGAAAAATATGGTGAAACAAAATTAATAGAGATTTTAGAGAATAATCCAAATGAACTTTTAAATTTTAAAGGTATAAAAGAGAAGAAGCTAAAGACTATTTTAGACTCATGGCATCAATTTAAACATTTAAGAGAGTTGGGAAGTTTTTTGGGTAAGTTTGGTGTATCTGCAAATTTAATTACAAAAATATACTCAACATTTAATTTAGTCGATAATTTAATAGAAAAAATAAAAGAAAACCCATATATCTTAACAAACATAAAAGGTATTGGTTTTAAAAGAGCAGATGAGATTGCAAAAGCTTTAGGAATTGATCCAAAATCACCTTTTAGAATAAAATCTTGCCTAAACTACACCTTAAAAGAGTATTGTGACAACAACGGTAACTCATCAATTGATAAATTTCATTTGTATAAACTTCTTGATGATAGTTTGAGATTTTCAAAACAAGATGAGTTATATGAGAATGTTTTAGTTGAGATGCTAGCAAAAGAGGAGATTTATAAAACAAGTGAAAATAGAGTTGCACTATCAATGTTATATTTTTCAGAGCGAAGCATCTTAGAGTTTTTTAATAGAAGAAAAGATGACAAAAATAGAAAAATTGTTGAAAATTTTGAAGAGTATTTAGATAAAAAAGAGAGCAGTTTAGGTTTTATTTTAAGTGATGAACAAAAAAAAGCTGTTGAACTTATAAATAGTGGAGAGAAGACTCTATTTTTAATAGGTTATGCAGGAACTGGAAAATCAACTTCAAGTAGGGCAATTTTAGAGCTTCTTGAAGAAATTGTCTCTTATGATGATATTATAACTATTGCACTTTCAGGAATTGCAAGTCAAAGAATAAGTGATACAACAGGATATAACTCAAGCACAATTCAAAGCCTTTTGATGAAGCACAAAGAGAAGGATTTTTTTCCATATAAAGTTATTTTATTAGATGAAGCATCAATGGTAAACTCAGTAACTTTTTATCAAATCATCTCAAAAATTAGTGATGATACAATTTTTATTATTGTCGGAGATGATGGACAGCTTCCAGCTATTGGAGCTGGAAATATCTTAGCTGATAGCATAAAATATGAGTTAGCACCAATTTGTAAACTTACAAAAATTTATAGACAAAATGAGAATCAAGCAATAGCTCTAATTGCAAATGATATTAGAAAAGGTGAGTTACCAAACTATAAAGAGGATTTTGAAGATTTTAAATTTATTGATGTATCTATTAAAAACTATTATGGTGTTAAAAATTCACTAAATCAAAATGAATTTTTTGATTTAAGAGTTGAAAATAGTGAGTATATTTTAAATACTATTTTAAATATTGCAAGTGATTATATAGTTCAATATTATGACTATATAAAAGCAAAAAATATAAGTAAAGCTTTGACTCTTTTTCAAGTAATTACTCCTATGAAAGCTGGAATATTAGGAGTAGATAACTTAAATACTGAACTTCAAAGACTCTTTAATCATACCAAAAATAGAAGTTTAAAAATAAAAGAGATGGAGTATAAACTAACTGATAAGGTTATTCATATAAAAAATGAGAATATGAAAGCTCAAACTATGAGTATGTATAAATCAAATTCAAGTGAATATATGGAAAGAAGAGTCTATAATGGACAGTTAGGGCTTATAATAAAACTTGATTTTGATGAGCAAAAGTGTGTTGTTTTATATCCAAATGATGATATGGTAGTTTTTTATGATTTTGATAATATTAGCTCACTTCTAAATTTGGCATACTGTTTAACAATACATAAAACTCAAGGAATGGAGTATGAAAATGCACTAATTCCAATGAGTTTTTCGCACTACATAATGCACAATACAAAACTTCTTTACACTGCAATTACAAGAGCAAAAGATATGTGTTTTATTGTTGGTGAGGAAGAGGCTTTTAAAAGTGCTTGTAAAAAAATAGAGATAACAAAACGAGAGAGTGTAATAAATGATTTGTTAGATAGTAAAATAGAAAATGAGCAAAACGATATACTAAATATAACACTTTAAATAACATACAAGCAAGATTTTTGTATCATAATAGCTAAAAATTTCAATGAGGATTTATATTTATGATAACTTGGATGCAAAGACATAAAAAGTGGTTGGTTATTACTATTTGGATTAGTACTATTGCCTTTGTTGGTGCTGGATTCGTTGGTTGGGGATCATATAACTATGGTTCAAAAGGATCAGTAGTAGCAACTATTGGAAATAAAGAGATAAATTTTGAAGAGTTAAATAAAGAGTATTCAAGTTTATATGGACAATATGCACAACTATTTGGAGATTCATTTAATCAAGAGTTAGCAAAACAGTTAAGACTTGAGGATATTGCTTTATCTCAACTTTTACAAAAAAAATTACTTTTAGTTTATGGTGAAGATTTAGGTTTAATTACAACTGATGAAGAGATAGCTAAAGAGATTTTAAAATATGAAGAGTTTAAAGTTGATGGTAAATTTAGTAAAGAACAATATGTAAAAGTTTTAGCTCAAAATATAATTACACCACAGGAGTTTGAAAATAGCCTAAAAGATACAATACTTTTTCAAAAAATTCAAGCAATTTTCTCTTTAAATGTTAGTGATAATGAGTTAGAAAATATTGGTAAGCTTCTATTTATTGAAGATGATATTGAATATAAAATTTTATCAATAGATGATATAAATCTGAAAATTGATGAGAAGATGGTAAAAGAGTATTTTGAACAAAATAGTTCAAACTACAATAGCACTCCTAGTTTTGAATTAGAGATTAAAAAGTATGATATTAAAAATAGTAATATAAAAGAAGATGAGATTTTAAAATATTATGATAGATTTAAACTTGATTATAGATTTGAAGATGGAAAACTTAAATCTTTTGAAGAGGCAAAAGATGAAGTTATTGCTGATTTAAATGAGAATGAATCAAAAAAAGAGGCTTTAAATTTATATTTAAAACTTAAAAAAGGTGAAGAGAATTTTGACTCAAAAAGAGTTTATGCAGAAGATAAGATACCTTTTTCAAGTGAAAATATAGAGAAGATTTTAGAGCAAAAAGAGGGAGATATAACAAGACCGTTTTTAGAAAAAAATAGTTTTTATATTGTAAAAGTTGTTAAAAAAATTCCTTCAAAACCACTTACTTTTGAAGAGGCAAGAACTATGGTTTATGCTGATGCTTTACTTGATAAAAAACATGAAGCTTTAGATGCAAAAATAGATAAAGAGCTAACAAACTTTAAAGGAAGTGTTGTAAAAAATATTAATCGAGCAAGCAGTTCAAAAATTAAAGGTTTAAGTCAAGATGAAGCACAAGAGTTTTTAAATAATCTTTTTGTAACAACTTCAAAAGAGTCTTCTATTAAGTTTGATGATAAAGCTGTTATGTTTAGAATAGTTGACTCAAGATTAAAAAATTATAGTGAACAAAACTCAAATTTAGTAAAACAAGAGATAGGAAGTTTGGTTGAAAACGAACTTTTAACTAATCTTTTAAAAAAATTAGAACAAAAATATGAGATTAAGACTTATATGCAAAATAAGGAGTAGAATTGAATAATACAACAGATGTTTTTTTATCTTTAAGTATTGGCTCTAGCGCAGTTGTAGCAGCTATTTCAAAACCAAAATATGATGCAGATAATAGTATAGAGATTTTAGGTTATGGAACAGCACAAAGTAGTGGGGTAAATAAAGGTTTAATAATAAATATTGATGATGCCTCAAGAAGCATAAAAGAGGCAATTTTAAAAGCAAAAGAGGCAGTTCATGAAAGTATAGGAACTACTGTTGTATCTATTTCTGGAAATTATACAACAGGAGTAAAGGGTTCAGGTGCTGTTACAATTCAAAATGGATTAATATCAGAATCTCATATTAATCAAGCTATGCAAATGGCACTTTCAAATACTACAATAAACTCTGATTATGATTTAGTTCATGTAATTCCAATATCTTTTATGGTTGATGATATAGAGGTTGATAATCCAATTCGAATGAATGGTAGTAGATTAGAGGTAAATGTATATATTGTAACTGCAAAAAGAAATGCTTTAATAAATATAAAATCAGCTCTAAAGGTTTTTGGAATAGAGGATATTAGTTTTGTTTTAGACTCTTATGCTGCATCATTATCAACTTTAGATGAACAGCAAAAAAAGATTGGTGCAGTTGTTATAAATTTAGGTTCTACAACAACAGAGTTTGTATATTATAAAGGTAGTTCAATAATTTATAATGGATTTTTACCTGTTGGTTCAAAAAATATAACAAGCGATATATCTATTACTTTACAAACTCCAATAAGTTTTGCAGAGAAGTTAAAAATAGAGCATGGATCATTAATTAAAAACTATTCAGCTTTTGAAGATGGTCAATCAAGAGCATCTGTTTCTGTTCCTAGAATAAACGATGAAGAGAATAAAGAAGAGGTTGCTTTAGATTTTATTCAAGGTATTGTTCACGCAAGAGTTGAAGAGACTTTGGTTTTAGTAAGAAATGAATTAAAAAGAAATGCTTTGCTTGATAATATTGGTTCTGGAATAGTTCTAACAGGTGGAATGAGTGAAATTCATGGAATAAAAGAGTTGGCAAAAAGAGTTTTTGAAGGAATACCTGTTGCAATTTCATCTCCAAAAACTCTTCCAAACGCTTTTAGAGTAAGTTTTGATGAACAAAATAAAGCTTCAATTGTAGGTCTTATAATGTTTGGTTTAGGAATAAATAGAGGTTATCAGTTAGACTCTAACAAAAGATTATTAAAACCTATAAAAAAAGAGAAACCTATTGAAGCAATAAAAACAAACTATAATCAAGATTTAAATCTACAATCTGAGAGAGTTGAAAATACACTTCTTGAGCCTCTACAAAAAAAGAAAAAAAGTGGAATATTTACAAAATTAACGGAGTGGTTTTAATGGAGAATAACAATTTATTTGAGATGGATGATATTATAGTTAGAGAAAAATCACCAACAAGAGCACTATCTACAAATTTACCAAAAATTGCAGTAATTGGAGTTGGTGGTGGTGGTTGTAATATGGTAAATCACACTATTGAAGAGGGAATTCATATGGTGGATTTAATTGTTGCAAATACTGATTTAAAAGCACTTCATGTATCAAAAGCTCCAATAAAAATTGAACTTGGACCAAATTTAACTAAAGGTTTTGGTGCTGGAATGGATCCTGAGGTTGGAAGAGATGCTGCTTTGGAGAGTTATGAGGAGATTAAAACTGCTTTAGCTGGAGCTGATATTGTATTTATTGCAGCAGGACTTGGAGGAGGTACTGGAACAGGTGCTGCTCCAATTGTTGCAAAAGCAGCAAAAGAGGTTGGAGCTTTAACAGTTTCGGTTGTTACAAAACCTTTTGCTCATGAAGGTATTTTTAAAGCTGGACTTGCAAATACAGGTTTAGATGAGCTTAAAAAAGTAAGTGACTCTTTAATTGTAATATCAAATGATAAACTAATTGAAACAGTTGATGAAAAAATAACACTAAAAAATGCTTATAAAATTGTTGATAATATTTTATATCAAGCTGTAAATGGTATGAGTCAAGTTATTTTAAATCCAGGTAGTGGAAGTGATCAAAATGCCGATTTTGCAGATGTTAAAACAATTATGAAGTACAAAGGTATTGCACTTATGGGAATTGGAAAAGCAAAGGGTGAGCATGCTGTAAGAAGAGCACTTGATAATGCTATAAACTCTCCATTGTTAGAAAAACTTCCTCTTGATGGTGCAAAAGGTGCTTTAGTTCACTTAACAATTAGCCCAGATATTGGACTTTTAGAAGTAACTGATATTTTAACAACTATTGGTTCAAGAGTTGATAAATATGCAAAAATTATTCAAGGTATAACTTATGATGATACTTTTGAACCAGATCAAGTAAAAATTACAATTATTGCAACAGGTTTTGAAACTAAAAACAAAGATGAAGATGACGAAAGTATTGATGAAACAAATGAAAATCTAAATCTTGAAGATAAGTTTGATAGTGTTGAAAGTAAACTTGATACTCCTCCAAGAATGAGAGGATATACAGTAGAGTATCATCTACATCATTAAAAAAAATACTATGAGATTTAAATCTCATAGTTTATAGGTTTGTTTTTCTTCTCATCATCCCATTCAAATAAGAAACACATAGGAAGTCTATCTTTTTTATGTAGGATTTTTCCAGTTATAAAACCAGAAACTCCAATAGATATTATTGCCAAAAATGAACTAAATAGAAGTGTTGAAACTCCACTTAAACCTTGTCCAACAGTACATCCAATAGCCATGATTCCACCAACTCCCATAAGTGAACCACCAATAATATTATATTTTAGTTTGTTAAATGTTATTTGAGATGTGCATCCAAAACTATATTTTTTGTTAAAAAATGTAGAAAAATATGCTCCAAACATAGCACCAACTACTAAACAAACACCAATACTAAGCTCAGTGATTTCAAAAAAAGTAAAAAACTCTAAAGTTTTTGCACTTGGATAGACAAAACTAATAGCTTGAACTTGAATTGTATTCTCAAAATCTTCTAGCGCTAAATATCCTGTTAGAAACCAAGAAACTCCTACTAGAAGACCAATAATCATACCATCATATAAACTAATTGCTCTTTTTATCTTTTTTGTTAAAAATAGTAAAATTGTAAAAAGAACTATTAAAACAAAATATATATTTATTTGAAAATTTGTTATATAACTTGAAATTGATATTAAAAATTCATTATTAATAACACTGTTTACACCTTGAGCTAAAACTCCTCTTGTACTTGCAAATGCAAAAATTGCAATAAATAAGAGAGTGATTAAAGCATTTGTATCACCTTGTGCAAATTTTACTATGCTTCTACTACTACATCCATCAGCTATCATCATTCCAGCACCAAATAAAGCTCCTCCAATAATTATTGCAAAATAGTTTATGTTGTTTTTAAAGTATGAACTAGATGATAAATCAATATCATAAAAATATACAAAAAGTTGAGTTGAAATTATTGCAACAATCATAGCCATAACAACACTAGATGCTCTTTTTGTAGATTTTATTTGTAAATAATCTTTTATACTTCCACTAAAACAGAACTGTTTTTGTTGAGCAATAAAACCAAAAATAAAGGCAACAACAAACATACCAATAAAAATTAGTTCATAAATCTCTAAATCAAACACTATAAATCTCCCTCATCTTCTTCCATATCTTCTAAATCAAGAAGTATATTTTGGGCCTCTTGAACACTTAATTTATTCTCATTTATAAGCCTTAAAGCTTCATCATAAAACCTTTTTACATCTTTTAAATAGTTTAGCTCTTCTATTAAATCTTTACTATTTTTTTTATTAATTAATTTTTCTAAAGCATCTATTTCACTATTTAATTCAGGTAAAACACCATCGATTAAAATATTTTTTAGCTCTTCAATTTTATTCACAAAAATCCTTTTTATAATTTAAGACTATGATTATATAAAATTTTACTTATAATCTTTGATAAAATATAAAATTTTTATTAGCATTTAAAAAAAGTGTCACTTAAAAGGCTTTTTTATTTTACTTTAGCTAAACTTTAACCTTAAATTTATGGAAATTTGGAAAAATATTTTGAAAATAGAGACAAAAACGCAGAAGTTTAATGAACCTTTATATCTTGAGAGTGGAAGATTACTTGAAGAGTTTGAAATAATCTATGAAACTTATGGAACATTAAATGAAGATAGATCAAATGTAATTGTTATTTGTCATGCATTATCAGGAAGTCATCACGCAGCTGGTCGTTATGAAAATGAAGCAAAAGCTGGTTGGTGGGATAAGTTTATTGGAGATGGTAAAACAATTGATACAGAAAAATATTTTGTAATATGCTCAAATAATATTGGAAGCTCTTATGGTTCAACAAGTCCATTAAGTATTAATCCATCTACCAAAAAAGAGTATAGACTTAAATTTCCAGTTTTGACAATTTCAGATATTGTAAATGCTCAAATGAGATTATATAAACATTTAGGAATTAAAAATGCTATTGCTGTAATTGGTGGAAGTATGGGTGGAATGCAAACTTTATGTTACAGTATTGAACATCCAAACTTTGCAAAACATTACATAGCACTTGCTTGTACAGCATATACAAGACCTTGGGCAGTTGCTTTAAATAAAATAGCAATTGAAGCAATAAGACATGATCCTAGTTTTTTAAATGGAAATTATGATAAAGATGATCTAAAAGCAAGAGGATTAGTAGGGCTTGCAGTTGGAAGAATGGCTGGATTGATAGCTTATTTAAGTCCAGCTTTATTTAATAAAAAATTTGGAAGAGATTATGTAAGTACAGATGGACTTTATGAACTTTTTGGAAGATTTGAGATTGAAAGATATCTTGAACACAACTCCTATAGTTTTCCAAAGTTTTTTGATCCACTCTCATATTTATATATTTGTAAAACAATAAATATATTTGATGCTGGAAGAAACAAAGATAAACTAGAAGACTCTTTTTCAAAAATTGAGGGTAAACTTCATTTGATATCTTTTAAAGATGATATGCTATTTTTCCCAAGTGAGATGAAAGAGATAGAAGATATTATGATAAAAATTGGCAAAAAAGATCAAGTAACTTATCTTGAAGTTGACAGTTCAAGTGGTCATGACTCATTTTTAGTAGAAGTTGATAAATTTGAAGAGCATATAAAAGATATTTTAAAGGATTAAAAAGTGGAACAAAAAAAAGAAGCGTTAAATTTTGAAGAGAAAATAATAAAAGCAAAAGAGATTTTAGAACAACTTACAAAAAACGATATTACTTTAAGTGATTCAATTAAACTTTATAATGAGGGTTTAAAAGAGTTAGAATTAGCACAAAAACTATTAGAAGAGGCAAAATTAGTTTTTACTGTAAAAAACAGTAACTAATCTTCTAAATAACTACTACATAAGCATTTCACATAACAAAAACTTAAGCACTTTTTGGATAAACTTGCCAAATTTTAAATCAGCGAAAGGATAAAGTATGCCAAAAAGAGAAGATATAAAAAATATTTTGTTAATTGGTTCAGGACCAATTGTTATAGGACAGGCGTGCGAGTTTGATTACTCTGGAACACAAGCGACAAAGACTCTAAAAGAGTTAGGATATAGAGTTGTTTTGGTAAACTCAAATCCAGCAACAATAATGACAGACCCAGAGTTTGCTGATAAGACTTATATTGAGCCAATCACAGAAGAGGTTGTTTTAAATATCATTAAAAAAGAGAAAATTGATGCTATTTTACCTACAATGGGAGGTCAAACAGCATTAAATGTTGCTACATCTATGTATTCAAAAGGATTACTTGAAGGTATACAATTCTTAGGAGTTCATCCAGAAGCAATTAAAAAAGGTGAAGATAGACATCTTTTTACTGAATCTATGAAAAAAATAGGTCTTGATTTACCAAGAAGTGAAAATGCTTATAATCTTGAAGAGGCTATGAGATTAGCTAAAGATATTGGTTTCCCTGTTATTTCAAGAGCTTCATTTACACTTGCAGGTGCTGGAAGTGGAGTTGCTTATAATATGGAAGAGTTTAAAGTTTTAGCTCAAGCTGGACTTGATGCTTCACCAATCAATGAGATTGAGATTTTAGAATCGGTTTTAGGTTGGAAAGAGTATGAGATGGAGATTATCAGAGATACAAATGATAACTGTATAGTTGTTTGTTCTATTGAAAATCTTGATCCTATGGGAGTTCATACAGGAGATAGTATAACTATTGCACCTGCGCTTACACTTACAGATAAAGAGTATGCAAAAATGAGAGAAGCATCTTTTGCAATTCTAAGAGAAGTTGGAGTAAATAGTGGTGGATCAAATGTTCAATTCTCTATGTGTCCAAAAACAGGAAGAATGCTTGTAATTGAGATGAATCCAAGAGTTTCTAGAAGTTCTGCACTTGCATCAAAAGCAACAGGTTATCCAATAGCAAAAGTATCAACACTTTTAGCAGTTGGATTTACACTTGATGAGATTGAAAATGATATGACAGGAACACTAGCTTGTTTTGAGCCTTCAGTTGATTATATCGTTACAAAAGTTCCAAGATTTACATTTGAAAAATTCCCAAAAGCAAACTCAACTTTAACAACTTCTATGAAGAGTGTTGGAGAGGTTATGGCTATTGGAAGAACATTCAATGAATCAATTCAAAAAGCTATGTGTTCACTTGAAACTGGACTTTGTGGTTTTGATACTATTACAACAGATTTAGAGTTAATCAAAAAAGAGATTAGAAGACCAAACGATAAAAGACTTTTATATCTAATGGATGGTATGAGACAAGGTTTAACAAATGAGGATATATTTGAGTTATCAAAAATAGACCCTTGGTTCTTAGCTAAATTTAGAGAACTTTATAATTTAGAAAAAGAGATAGCAAGTTCAGATATTTTAAACAGTGAAGAGCTTCTAAGAAGAGCAAAATCAAATGGAATGAGTGATAAATTTATTGCCTCTTTAATTGGAAAAACTGAAGAAGATGTTTATCAAGCTAGAAAAAAATTTGATATAGATTTCGAATACAATGAAGTTGATACTTGCGCAGGAGAGTTTAAAGCTCTAAATCAATATCTATACTCAACAACAAATATTACAAAACTACCTAAAAAAGATGCTATAAAATCAAAAGATAAAAAAGTTATGATTATTGGTGGAGGACCAAATAGAATTGGTCAAGGAATTGAGTTTGATTATTGTTGTGTACACGCAAGTTTTGCATTAGCTGAAATGGGTGTAAAAACAATTATGTACAACTGTAATCCTGAAACTGTAAGTACAGATTATGATACATCAGATGTTTTATACTTTGAACCAATTGATTTTGAACATGTTAGAAGTGTAGTTGAAAAAGAGCAACCAGATGGTGTAATTGTTCATTTTGGTGGACAAACTCCACTTAAACTTGCACAAGCTTTAACAAAAGCTGGAGCAAAAATTATTGGAACAACAGCTGATGTAATTGATTTAGCTGAAGATAGAAAAAAATTCTCTGCATTTGTTGAAAAAATTGGTCTTTTACAACCAGAAAATGGAACAGCTGTAAAAATTGATGAAGCTATACAAATAGCTGAAAAAATTGGATATCCTGTGTTAGTTAGACCATCATTTGTTCTTGGTGGAAGAGGAATGAAAATTGTTTACTCTACGGATGAGCTAAAACAGTATATGGATGAGGCAGTTTCAGTTTCAAATGATGCTCCTGTTTTAATTGACAAATTTTTAGATAGAGCAATTGAGCTTGATGTTGATTGTATTAGTGATGGTAAAGAGGTTTATATTGGTGGAATTATGCAACATATCGAAGAAGCTGGTATTCACTCAGGTGATAGTGCTTGTTCACTTCCTCCAATCTCTATAAGTGATGATTTAATTAAACAATTAGAATCAAAAACTAAAGAGATGGCTTTAGGTCTTGGAGTTGTTGGTTTGATGAATACTCAATATGCAATTCATAAAGGACAAATCTATTTAATTGAAGTAAATCCAAGAGCATCTAGAACAGTTCCATTTGTAAGTAAAGCAACTGGAATTCCTCTTGCAAAAGTTGCAACTAGAGTTATGTGGGGAGAGAGTTTAAGAGATGCTCTTAAAGTTTATGATAGAGAGATTGTATATGAAGATAACAAAGTTTTAAAACCAAAATTAAAAGATCATGTAGCTGTTAAAGAGTCAGTTTTTCCATTTAATAAACTAACAGGTGCTGATTTACTTCTAAGTCCTGAAATGAAATCTACAGGTGAAGTTATGGGTATTGCTGATAATTTTGCGATGGCATTTGCAAAATCTCAAAATGCTGCTAAAAACTCACTTCCAAAAAGTGGAAAAGTGTTTATTTCACTATGCGATTTAGATAAAGAGTTTGCAAGTAAAATTGCAAGTAGTTTAGTTGATAGTGGATTTACAATATGTGCAACTGGTGGAACTGAAAAAATTATATCTGAAGCTGGAATTGCTTGTGAAAAGGTATTAAAGGTAAGTGAAGGAAGACCAAATATCACAGATTTATTGACAAATGGTGATATTGCGATGGCTATAAATACAAGTGGTGAGCAAGAGTCTTCTAAAGATGATGGAAAAGAGATTAGAAGAGCAGTTTTAAGAATGAATGTTCCATATTTTACAACAGTAGCTGCTGCAAATGCTGCAACTGATGCAATTAAAGAGTTAAAAACAAAAGATGTTTCAACTCCAAAATCTATTCAAGAGTTTTTAAACTACTAAAAATGGACTCAAGGTTATTATATCTAGTTCAAACAGATACTACAGTTGGCTTCTCATCACTTGATGATGAGAGGTTAAATGTAATAAAAAATAGAGATAAAAATCAAAAAATATTAAAAACTCTTGATAGTTTTGAGAGATTAAAAGAGTTTACAAGAGTTCCTAAAAATCATAGAAAAATTGTTAGAAATAGTTCTAAGACAACATTTATCTATCCAAATTTAAAATCTTTTAGAGTTGTTAGTTGCGAATCCTCTTTTTATGATTTTATAAAAAAATTTAAAACTTTATCATCTACTTCAGCAAATAAAACAAAGCAGAGTTTTGATTATAAATATGCAAAAGAGTATGCAGATGTTGAAGTTATAAATAAAATTGGTTTTTTTGAAACAAATGCTTCAAAAATTTATAAATTATCAAAAAGTAGATTAAAAAAGATTAGATAAAGCATATAAACTTATAGTTTTTAAGCAAACTAAAACGGAAACTAAAATATAATCAACATTCTTTTTATGACCCTGTCGTCTAGTGGCCAAGGACCTTAGGATTTCCTCCTAATGACGCGTGTTCGAATCATGCTGGGGTCGCCATACACTAAAGCCTATATTATCGTTATTTATAAGTAATAATAAAAAATTAAAGTACTTAAAATATTATATTGTGTACAGTTTAGGGTACAGTTCCTAAAATTTATATTATGATTGTTTTTTAATAAAGGAGATATATTGAATAGTTATAATTTGCATTGTGTAATATGTAGAAAAGTATTAACAACTTCAGAAATCAATTATTGTAGAAGTATTTTAAAAGGCAAACTTATTTGTATTTTATGCCAAAAAAAATAAAACTAGTAGTATTATTCATATTAATATTATTCTCATACCTTCTATTTTTTATATTATATAAAATTTCTAAACATAAGATGTTTAATTTATATCGTACTTTATAATTTATTTTTACTATATAAACCTTAAAACTACAGCAACCATAAAAAAAGAGATAGCAACCATATAATAAACACCAACAACCACAAAAAAAAGAGGAGCAACCGTCAAAAAAGATACAGCAACCAGAAAAAGAGCCGTTTTTTTTCCAAATTTGTCAATTTGTAAAAAAAAGAAAGAAAAGAAGAGAGGCAGGATACTGTCTTCTAGTTCTTTTTGTACGGTTTTTTATTTTTAAAATGATATAATTCATCAAAGGGTAAATAATGAAAAAAACTAGAATTGAAATAAGATTAGATAATGAAGAAGAAAAAAATGAATATTTAAAAATTGCAAAAAAAGAGGGCTATAAAACATTCTCAGAATTTTTTAGAGCTAGAATGAAAAAAGATTTTTCAGAAAATTATAGAAGTCAGTTAAATTCAATAAAGCTTGAATCAAATTTAAAAGACAATAAGAATGATTATGTAAAATTTAATGTAACTCAAGAAGATAAAATATTATTTACAAAAAAGGCTTTAGAAGAGGGCTATGAAAATTTATCTTCTTTTGCAAGAGAGAGATTAAAATCTAGTTTATCTGAAGATTATAAAATTGAAATTGATGAGCTAAGTAAAATAAGATTAGATACAGCAAGAACTAGACAAGCAGTTGCAAATTTAACTTCAAATATTAATCAAACGCTAAAAGCTTATAATAGTGGAGAACACCCAAGCAAATGGATAGAAAGAGATTTATTAAATAGAGAGAATTTAATTCCAGAAGTAAAATATCTTATAAAACAAAATAATGAGATTATTAAAACTTTAGATAAGCTACTAAAAAAGAGGAAAAATTGATTTTATAAGTAGTGGTAACAGGATAGGGTGATAAGTCCTATCCTTTTTATTAATATGCTTTAGTAATAAATACTATACATATTAAAACTATTACCACTATAAGAGAATGCAAGGTAACCCCTTTTAAAGTCGCTCCCACCCTTTAAATTGCTACACTACCCGCAAAAAAAAAGGTAAAGCTAAAAAGCTCTACCTTTACACGACTTCGTGGATTATCAGCCCACTTAAGTTATTTTTACATTCTCTTAACGGTGAAATTATACAAGAATTAAAAATAGTTGTCAATATTTTTTACTATTATATCTTTTCTACAGCTTCAAGCATTTGTGGATTTTTAAACCAAAACGGTGTTTTAGCTTTTATAGGTATATTTCTAAAACCTTGCACTAATACTATTATTTCACCAAAAGGTAAAGATAATAGTTCATCAGTTCTTATAAGAGGAACTCCTTCTAAATTTTCATTTGATGAGCTTGAACCACTATTAGAACTAAAGAAATCATTATTTTTACTTTTACTTGTACCTTTTTTAATTAATCTAGTTGTGTTTCCTATGCTATCAGAAAATGATTTTGCAGTTTGAGCTTCATTTTGTGTTAAAATGATTTTATAAGCTGTTGTAGCATCTAGTTCTTCCATTCCATGCCTTTGATATATTTCAGCTATTTGTCCATTTGATTGAAAGAAAAACATAGCTAGTAAACCATAACTTCTTCCAATAGCTGGAAGTTTTAATAATATTGGAATACTTCCAAATCTAGGAAATTCATCTAATAAAAAAAGTATATTTAAATCATTTTTTTCTTTTTCTTTTTTAAGCAAACTTTTTACAATAAAATCTAGAGTTAGTCTAACAAGAGGTGCTAATCTTTCAGCATCTATATCTTTAATTTTAAGATAAAAAGATATATTTTCTTCTCTAAATTGTTCTGGAGTAAATGAATTAAAAGAGAAAGATTTAGCTACATAATCATCTTGGAAAACAAGTAGTTTTGTTTGAAAAGTTGAAAAAAGACCAGAAAACTCTTTTTCTGCTTTTTGAATTAAAGCATTTCCTAATTCTCTTGCAAGTTGTGGTAAATCTTGATTCTCTTCCAAAATTTCAAAAATATGTTCTTTTAAATTTTGACTAGAAAGAGCAAAGCTTCTTATTCCTGGAATAGAGATTAAAGTATTGCTTTTTTGTGAAATAAATATCAAATAAATAGCTATGAAAACAAATAGATTTTTAGATTCTAAATACCAATGGCTCATATCTGAATTTGAAACTTTGCTATTTTGAAAAATCAATTCAGCAATTTGAAGAACATGTTGATTTATTTCATTTTGATCAAAGTTTTTTATAATGCTCTTATCAAATGGATTAAAACCAGTTTTATTTTCTTTATTTGCTGGATCAAAAATAATTATTTTTGAAAAGTTACTTCTATAAGCAGCTGTTTTTTCACTAATCTCACCTTTTATATCAAGAACAAATAATGATTGCTCATAAGCTAAAGCATTTGGAATAGTAAAACCAGCAGATTTTCCAGTTCCTGGAGGAGCAACACAAAGTGTACTTAGAGGCTCTTGACTTCTTAAAAGTCTAGTTCCTCTTTGACCTAGTATTATTCCACTTTTTGAATTTAATTTGAATTTTTTTATATCATCAAAAGTTGCATATCTTGCATATCCATATTCATTATTATGTTTATATTTAAATAAACTAACAATAAATAGTATAGGTAAAAATATAGTTGCAATAATATATACAGTTAATATCATAATAGAGTCTGGATATTTTGGATGTTGTGATTTTAAAAGATATAGTATTGTTTCAAAATTTGGAATATTGTTTATACTTCCAAATTGATGATATAATCCAAAAAATAATATGGCAATCATCAAAAACATTATTGCTATGATTGATAATAATATTTTCATATTAATTTAACTCCTTTAAAGTTGCTTTATATGTAACTCTATCTATTCTTTTTAGATGAACAATAATATCAAGAGCATTTAAGATATATTTCTCTATAGCTCTTTCATTTCCTCCAGCTCCAGCTAATGAAATATTCATAATTAGTGCTTCAATTGATTTATCTACACTATCTGCATGAAGTGTAGCCATACTTCCTCCATGTCCAGTATTTAAAACTCTTAGAAAAGGTAAAGTGTTGTCAATGTCTAGCTCACCTAAAATAATTCTATCAGGTCTTAATCTAACTGCACTATTTATTAAATGAGCATAAGTTGTTTTTGCTATGTCTGTTCCCATTTTACTTTTTAATAACCTTGTTACATTTGGTTGTGGAAGTTCAAGCTCTTTAGCATCTTCAATAGTTAAAATTCTTTCTTCATGTGGTACTAATGATAATATAGAGTTTAAAAAAGTAGTTTTACCACTAGAAGTTCCTCCAGCAATTAAGATATTTTTTTTAGTTAATATTGCATTTTTTAAAATACTTATCTCTTTTTCATCAAACCAAGTTTCAAGAGGGTATATATTTGCACTAGCACATCTTATAGCCATAGCAAAATTTGTATCTACAACACTTTTACCCATAATTTGAGTTCTATAGTTATATATTGGTAGAGTACAAGATAATATAGGATGATATTCTCCAAATTTTTGGTTTACAGTTGTTGCTAATTGTTGAGCAAAACCTTCTAAATATTCAAGAGTTAAAGAGTTGTCTTGAATATATTTAAATCCATTTTTTGTTTCTAATATAATCTCTCCAGGCTTGTTGATGATTACTTCAACAAGCCCTTTTGTATTTAAATATTTTTCTAGTGGTTCTAGAGTTCTTTGCATTAAAATATGAGTTTTCATCACGGCACTGCTCTATATCTTGTTGAATGAGTGATAGTAAGTTTTGTTCCATCAATTCGCAGATATTCAGAAACATTTGTAACTAATTGTACATTTCCAGTATAATACCAACTCCAATAAGAAAAATTAAAATAATAATTACCACTAAATCCACAGCCTAATCCATAAGCACCACTACCTGAAATACCTTTAAAAGTTACACTTTCTCCCATGTCCATAAGATCAACATAACAACCACTTGATGTTCCTTGTCCATTAGCAAGTGGCGTTTTTAAGCTAGTATCTAGCAAGTTGTTTTTATAATAAAAAACTCCATTAGAAGAAGTTATTTCACCCGCACTCGTTGTAAATCCGTTACCCGCTCTCTCTCCTACAAAAGTAACAGAATAAGCAACTGGTTCACTATAAAAGAAATCTTCTCCATTTGGATATATCTTTTCATTTATAACTGTATCAATAAATGATATTCTTAATTTTCTAACTGAATGTTTTAACTCATCATTGTGTTCCCAATTTCCAGCTTCTTTTATGTGTGGAAAATTTTTATTATCTCTTATGGCGTTTGTTAGATATTTTCTATCGTGAGTAACTGGGTCTATATAATAATCTCTTACAAGTCTATAAGATTGTCCATGATTAAAATCATGTTCATAGCCAACGAACTCTTGCTCTACTTTTATTTCATCACTAATTGGACGGCATTCACTAATATATTCTATAGTGTCATCATATAAATTGATTGCATTTCTCTCAAAAACAATTACTTTTCCAACAGAATTAACTATATCACAAGTTGCTCTTGTGTTGTAGTGATTATAAACAATATTACTATCTCTACATTCACTTACATATTGTCTATCTCCATCTTTCATAAAATAAAATCTTTCTTGTTCATAAGATTTTTTATTTTGAAAATCGTGTCTTTTTTTACACCCTTCATAAGTAGATTTTAGCTCTTGTCTTTCATCTTCATATTTACATCCTTCAACTTCAATCACTTTATCATCTAGCCTAGTTAGGGTTCTATAGTTTTCATATACTTCTTTATTTACATAATCAATTTTATTTTTACAAGCTTGATCATATTCTTTGTATAAAAGTAATTCAAAAGTATTTTCACTGTTTCCACACTCATTTAACCATTTTTTTTGACCGTTTTGAGTGTAAAATGCTCTATGTTGTTCTATACCAATTTTTCTTTTTCTATCAATAACATTAGAACAAGTTTCATTTGTCCATTTTATACTTTCTGTTTTATTTGTTTTTTGACAAGCTCCAATATATTTTCTACCAGTTTCTTGATTTACATAAGGTATTGTTGCAATAGTTACATAACCTTTTTCAAAATCAACAAAAGGTTGACATTGCTCTTCATCATAATAGATTTTTTGCATATCTTTGAAAGGACGACAAAGTCCATTTTCACTAGCAGTTTCTTGATAAGTTCCACCAGTCCAGTCAATAATAGGTTGGCAACCTAAATCACCTTTAAATTGCTCTATAGGAGCAGTTTTATTACTGTTTACACACTGTGTTACATATACAGGTTCACTGTTGTAGTGAAAAAAATATCTTTTCTGTAAGTTGGCAGTTTCATTATCAAGATTTGCTTTCCATTCGCAACCATTATGAGTTTCAACCAAATTGGCAGTTTTATCAGTTTTTTGACAAGGAGTAACTAAAATTTCTACTCCCATAGGCATAGCATAAGTTCTAGTACTTATTCTTGCAATATTTTTATCAAAATCTAATTCTTGAGGGCAACCTTGAGCAGTTGTATATATGCTACTTGACATATTTGTAGGTACACAAGAACCATCAATATATTCAGTAACTGTATATATTCCATTTTCTATTATTGGTGGACATTTACTATATCTTGTTGAACTATCATTATTAGAACCACCACTTGAACCACCCCCACTATTAGAACCACCATTGTTTCCACTATCTGGAATAACTACAGGTGGAGTTGTATTACCTCCTCCACTTGAACCACTTCCAGAGCTACCGCTTCCACCACTAGAAGAACCACCTCCAGAGCTTCCACCACCCCATCCACTAGATGAGTTTCCACTAGAGCTAGAGTCATTTGATTCAGAGCTATTAGCAGAATTATTACCAAAACCACCATCAGCTAAGTTTTCTTCATTACCACTTGTTAAATCTTTAACTGTATCACTAAAAGAGCTATCATTATCCATATTTCTAATTGCATTTGTAAGCTCTTCAGTGTTTCCAACAGCTTTTACAACAGTACCTCCAGCAATAGAAGTTGCTCTTGATGATACTTTTGTTAAAAATGGAGGTACATTTGCACTTTTTTGACCATCTCTTACAGTTGACCATACTATAGTTGTTCTAGTTTCACCATTACTTAGTTTTTCATAATTAATATTTCCTTGAAAAATTGCTCTTCTAAATTCAGCACTAGCATTGCTTCCTAAAGAAACAAAATTTGCTCTAGCAACTTTTGATTTATTAATAGAAACACTATCAATTAATCTAAGTTGTATAATATTATTGTTTGCATTTGCAAAAACAAAAACTAAAAAAATTAGTACAATAATTTTTTTCATTTTCTATCTCCTTTTTCGTTGTAATATGGACTTGGCAAGACCGTACCACTTGAATTCATAGGAAAATATATGTCATGAACTGGATTTATAAAAATTCTAGTTCCAGCTCTCATTGTTATTCTAGGTTTTACATTTAATTGCTCCTTTAAAATTTGTCCAGAAACTTCAGCAATACCATTAGTATAAGTAGTTGCAGTGTAAGCTTGATTTGGATCACTTGATTGTTTACTAATTGCATACCCAACAGCTGCATTAATAGTTGATAGTAAAATTGATAGACCATATCTTTCTGAAAGCCTTCTATCAATCTCTCCATAACCACCACTCCTTCCCATTGTATCAGCCAATTGTGAATCTTTTAAATTAATATTTACTCCTTCAGGAGTAATTATTCTATCCCATGTAGCTATTAATCTCTCATCTCCTATTCTTTGAAGAGGTAAATATCTTCCAACTGCTTTTGAACCTTTTGGAATTAAAATATCTCTACCATGGAATCCGTAAATATCATCTTCAATTTGTGCTGTTAATTTACCTTCAATATCAGAAACAAGTTCATTTATTAAAAGAGCTGGTATCATTCTATCAGCTGTAATAACTCTATTTAGATATACACTCTCACTAGCTTTATCTGTATCAATTTTATAGTGACCTTCCATTCGTGTAAATCCATAACCTTTTTCATTTTGTGTTAAAGCCATAGTTTTACCACTTTTAAACCTTTGCTTATTGATTTTATCAATTAGTTCTTGGTTTGGATTAGAGATAATTTGATTTTGAACAAATACATCTCTTGGAGGAGGTGGTGGAGGAGGTGGAGCTTTTTTCACCACCTTTTTAACTGGCTTAGGTTTTTCAACTTTAGGAGGAAGTGGAGGCTCTTCTATTTGACTAAAAAAAGATGGATCTATTTCACTGTAAACATTTAAATCATCTTCTATTACTTTATTAAAAAAAGCTAATTTGATTATAAATGCAATTATTGCAATAGAAGCTAAAACAACTATTGCAATTAAGATTAATTTCTTTTTATCTAAAGAGTTTTTATTGAAATTTCTAATTTTAGATTTCATTTTAATCTTCTCTTTTTATACAGTGATGAGCTGTTCCACTTCTTAAAGTCCATCTTTTTGATAATGTTTCAGCAATTATAAAATCTCCTTCTATTCTAGAATTTACAGGAGTATCATAATCATCAACTACTCTATATACAACTGGTAGATTTTTAATTTTTCCATTTTGTGATTTAAAATAGAAATATGTGAATTTACCATCATCAAAAACTGTATCAGGCTTTATATCATCACTTCCATTTAATGAGATATATCCAAAATTTGCATTTTGCATTTCTACTTTATTACTTAAAAAATGAGATAACTCTTTTTTATTTTCACTAGATATTTCTAAACTTTCAAAATCAGTTTTAAGTGGTTTAGGAGATGGTATTTTCCCATCTTTGCTTATATAGATTGTAAATATTGGTAAAAATGGACTATCGTGATTGTCAGCTCTTAGGTAGAACTTATAAATTTTTCCACTAGCACCAACAACAATTAAATTTGTATCAGCTCCAGCTGTTTGAGGTCGAACTGTAAATAAATTTTCAGTTTGATAGTTTTTTACAATAATTGGTTTATATTTAAAAACTAAACTATCTCCTAAAGAGTAGCTAATTATTTTTTCACCAGGTGGTAAAACAAACATTGTTTCAACTGCTGTTCTAAGTCGAACTTTATAAGTATTCTCATCTTCATATTTATAAACAGCTACATTTTCGTGCATATTTGATGTGTTAAAAGCTTTTTGAACACTATTTAAAGATGATGGAAACATATCTTGATTTGTATTGTTATCACTTAATGATGTTTCATCTCTAAATGCATATGCAGATTGTATAAGTAATAGTGCAATCATTAAAATTTTTTTCATTTTTTACTTCCTTTGTGCTATAGAATATTCTTCAACTATTAATCCAAGTGGATTAAAATCTTTATCTTCGTAATTTACATCTCTAGTTTTAAAACTCATTTTTAGAGTTGCAACCCAATAACCTTTTGACTGTTTTTGAGAAGTTGTACCAGCCCCATATGTATCATTTGTTTCAAATTCAACTTGTCGTATATTATGACTTAGTTCACTAACTCTTAAAATTTTTATAGCTCTTTTAAAATCATTTTTTGCATAAGGTGATTTTGAATGAGTAAAAATTGCAATCATATCATTCCAAGTTTTTTCATTTGATACAGACTTTATATATTCATATCGAATTTGTTCATCTACTTTATTCCATGTTTCTCTATCAACAACATATTTTTTAACAAAGTAATTAATCAATAAACTATCTGATTGAATATTTTGGTTTGGTTCTATGACTCTTACGAAATTAGAAGTTCCATCTACAAATTCAACAACCTTTACTTTTGTATCTTTTAATGGAAATAGTGAAATTATCACTATTCCTAAAATTAATACAATACCTAATAAGGCAACTATTACTCGTTGTAGAAGAACATTATTAACCATTGCTGCTTTATATGCAACAGGACTTATAAGTTCAATTTCTTTATCCGCCATAGTAATCTTTCTCACTATCTAATGAATGATTGTTTTTTTGTATAGGAGCTTCTCTACAAGGACTTTTTAAAAGACCATTAGTATCTTTTCCAACACAACCATTTACCACTAAAGCAAGTAATATATAAAACATAATTTTTCTCATTTTTTCTCCTTATTTTTTATTAAACATTTTTAATTGATCTGTAAAAAAACTCTCATCTTCACAGATAAAATTCCAATTTAGTTTTTCAGCTATATAAAAAGAGCAGATAACAAATTCTCTTAGAGTTAAATTTTGAATATCTTTTTTAATATCCTTGAAATACTCTTTTGTTATGTAGCTTAAAGATATTTTCATATGACTGTTTTCACTATCTTTATCTAACTCATTTAATATCTCTTTAGTAAGTTTTGCTTCAATATATGCTTTATGAGCAATTTGATTGATTTTTTTAACATTTTGTTTGTATTTAAGAGGTATTTTTATTGTATGAGATTTAATAGGATTTTCATTAAGCATATTTAAACTCCTCTTGATTTAGAAAATGCGTTTTTTACATTGATTGCAGTTTCAGCAGCTTTTGCACCTACATTTTTAACTTCATTGTATGTAGAAGATATTGCTTTAGGTGTGTTATATGCTCCTTTTGCTGTTGCCCATCCTTTAGAAACTCCAAATTTACTTACAGCATAAGTACTAGCACCAATTCCAGCAACAGTTGTAAAAAAACCACCAATTCCAGAAGGTTGTCCACCAGTTAAAGCTGCTGCAAATTCAGGTGCTTTCAAATGAAAAAAGATAGCTAATGCTCCAATAAAGTAAGCATTTGCAACAGCAATATTCCAAACACCATTTTTTTCTATATCCATAGCAATTAAATCATTAACTACTGCACTTAAAAATTTTAAGCTTATAGCCATAACAATAGCTGTAAAGATTGGTATTAGAGTATAGTTCATAATAGCTCTTAGCCATGCCCAAAAAATAAATCTAGTTTGTGGCATGATTGCAAAAAATAATGGAATTCCACCAATTACAAAAAATACATATATTGCAAATGTAGAGAATATTATAAGAACCGCAAAAACTAGATACAAAATTCCATATGTTAATTTTAATCCTATAGTGCATGTAGCTAAAGCCCATCCTCTAGCACTAAAAAAACCAGCTTCTTCTTCAAGTTTTTCAAGTTTTCCAAAAAGTAATTCAAAAGTTTTATCCATACTATTAAAAACTTGAGATGGTAAACTACCATCCAAACTTAAGAAAAAGCCTTGTAGTTTAAATGTTTGATTTAAAATAGTGTCTATAATATAGCCTTTATAAACTCCATAACTAAAAACAATTCCAGTTATGAAAGTTGCAAGAAGAACTGTAATAAACAGCTCTTTTCCTTTTTCACTTCTTCCAGTTAGAAGTATCCAAGAAACAATGATTATATATATAGTTAAAATAACTACAGCTAATGGTTTAAATGCTTCTATAAAGGCTTGATATTTATCATCCATAAAAGCATTTAAAGTTGTTACTATTTGTCCATAAAATTGCTGAAACATCTTAATACCCAAACATGGAATTTATGTCATATTCATTTGAAATTTTGTTGACATTATCAATTTTAGTTTTTTGATCTTCTAGATATTTCTCTTTTCTTGTTTCATCTTCATCATTTAAAGCATTAATTCTTTTTTGGAAATCTTTATGATTAACTCCATGATATTTTTCTAGTGACATAGCAAAGGCTAAATCATTTTGAAGAGCTATAGATTGTTGTTGCATTATAATCATGTTATATAGAAGCATATTTGTAACTTTTTGCATCTCTATCATAGATGGTTCACTATCATTAAAAACAGTTTTCATAATGTCATTTACTACTTTATTTGTATGAGATAAGCTCTCCTCTAAAAATTCATATCCAGCTACTATTTTGTAGTGAGCCATTTGTTGAGTGTCGTTTTTTAAACTTTTTCTAAGTTGTTCATCATTTAAATGAAAAAATTTAGCAACATCCATTGTTCCAGTTGTTTCAAAAAATCCATCAATCATTTTTGCCATATCTTCATAAAAGAAACCTCCATCGCCAGAATCTGTAGTAATAGAGTCTTTTTTATATGAACCAATTTGTTTAACTGTTTCACCAACCTTACCAACAGATTCACCAAGTTTTTGACCAGCCTTCATAAGTCCCATAAAAGCATCTGTAAATTGCTCTTTAATTGTGTATATCTGTTTTTTTACATCATCAGTAGCTGTTTTAATCCCACCTAGAGTTTCAACTTGTTTTGTCATAAGCTCAACTTGTTTTTGAAATTCTTTCATTTGTTCGATGTAGTGTGTATAAGAGATAGGATCTGTCACAACTTGTGCTGCACCAAAAAGATTTGTGTTTAGATAAAAGCTAATAATTATAACCGTAGTAAATTTTTTTGCTTTCATTTTAAAAACTCCTTTATCCAATTATTTGGATTACTTTTGATTAAATTTTCTAATCTAATTTTTTCAGTATTAGAAGAGTTAAAGCATTTAAGATGCTCCTCCAAAGTAATTAAATCAACATTTAAAATAACACTCTCACCACCGTTTCGTTTAAAAAGTATTTTTCTATTTTCTCCAGAATTTTTAATCCAATTTATTTCATTATCATTAAGTTGAAAATCTTTTGATAATGTATCTCTATCAGCCAAAGGATCTGGATAAAAGATAAAGTTTGCAAAACTTCCTAAAATAGATTTTCCAATACTATGATTTGTAAGTGCTTGTGGTGTTTGAGAAGCTCCAATAAAAACTCCATCAAGTTTTCTATGCTCTAGTACAGTTTCCTTTACTCTTTTTGCAAAGATATCGCTCTCTAGTAGGTTAGGTAACTCATCTGCAAATATAAGGTGAGGTTTTGGTTCTTCGCCATCTTTTGGTAGAGCTAGTAGTTTTATTCTATAGAAAATATAGTTTAGAATTATTCCTAATAGCTTTGGTTCAGAAATTAAAGTATCCATATCAAAAGTAGTAATTCTACTTGCTTCAAAATCCAAACTATCTTTTTTTGCATTTAGATAATTTCCCCATTTTCCTTTTTTTGTAAATGGAAGTAATAATTTATCCAAAGCAACTTCTTTATCACTCATTGGAGCAAAAGCAGTTATTCCAGAGTCTAAATTCCTTTCACTCTCTTTAGTAAGTCTAGAGTAGATTAAATCTATTGCAGTATCTATATTGTGATTGTTCTCTTCAAGTTCAGCCATATCAGAGATTAAACTACTTAAAAATGTTTTATTCTCTCTTGTACCTGGAAGAGAGAAAGGATTTAAAAATCCATTATCATCTGAAAATAGCGATAGGTAAGAATTTGATGTTATCTCCAACTTTTCCCCCGCTTCACACCGTGCGTGCGACTTTCACCGCACACGGCGTTACATCAAAGTTTATTCAACTTTATACTTAAATACTTAATCAATTAAATCTTTATAGACAAATTTCAAGATTACCAACTTTAGTTCTAAATTTATTTAGCTTTTCAAGGGTAATTTTATCAGTAGGTATATATTTCAGATATTTGCTAGTTGTTTCCAATTGTGTTGAGTGTATTAGTTTATGTACTTCTTTAGTAATTAATACTAAATTTTTGTAACTATCTAGCCCACCTTTGCTTCTTGGTTGAATGTGATGACATTCCATACTTCCAACTTCTAATTCTTCTTTAGTTACTGCACATTTACCTAATTGTCCTATATATAGAGATATACGATTGTCATTATATTCAGTTGATTGTCCTTGAATAGGATTTTCAATTAAATATCTGATTATCTTGTTATTTGCAACTTTTTGAGAGTTGTGAATTTTATCTCTATCTATTGGATTATAGATATTGGTTTGACTAAAGTTCATTAGTTTTGAGTGCTGAATGTATGACAGTGGCAAAATTGCCTTTTCTCCTAACATTCTTAACATTTCACTTTTACCATATACTTTTTTAATGTAGTCAGGTAATTTATCTGATTTATTTACTCTTCTGCTTTTTAGTCTTACAAAGATTTTAGTTCGTGTTTGATTAGAAAGTTTGTTCATATCAATATTGCAGTTGGTTGCACAATTATAATAATTATGAGTACCTATAACAAAAGAGTTGTATAAGTCTATTGCTAACCCGATACTTTTCTTTGGCTTTTGTATATTTTTGATATGTTTTCTAACATTTTCTTTTATTTTGTTCAAAGCTTTTTCTTGAATGTGAGATTTTATAACCCACTTAGTGTTTTTATCTTTCTTCTTACCCTTTCTATGTACTTTAAATTTTATACCTAGAAAGTAAGAGTAGTTTTTTCGTAAGTTTACAATTTTTGATTTTTCTTTGCTTACTTCAAGATGTAATCTATTTCTTAACCACTGTTTAGAGGCTTCAAAGAGTTTAACTGCATCTTGGTGATTTCTGCAAAAGAGTTTAAAATCGTCTGCGTATCTTACGATATATACTTCTTTTAGATTTGTTGTTTTTAGTGCTCGATATTTTTTCCCATTTGGGTCTTTTGAATAACTAGCGTATTGTTTTTTGGTTGGAATACTTTCCCATTGAGAGTTAATCCACCAGTCGAATTCATTTAGAACAACATTAGCTAAAAGCGGAGATAATATTCCACCTTGTGGTGTACCTTTATCGGGTATTCCCACATTTTCGATTTCTGCTTTTAACATTTTTGAAATTACTGTAATTAATGCTTTATCTCTTATTCCCAAAGTCCACAGTTGTTTAATAAGTTTTCCGTGATTTATATTATCAAAGAAGCCTTTTATATCAACATCTACAACATAATGTAGATTGTTCTTTTGGGCTAGGAAATTAGCCCTACTAATTGCGTGTTTTGTACTTCTTAAAGGGCGAAAACCATAGCTATGTTTGTAAAACTTAGCTTCACAAATAGGTTCTAATACTTGTAATATACACTGTTGTATTAGTCTATCCATAATTGTCGGTATCCCCAATGGTCTTAATTTCCCATCAGGTTTTGGTATTTCTACTCTTCGCACCTTGTTAGGGAAGTAGTTTTTTAATTTGATTTGAACTAATTTTATTAGTGTTTCAGGTTCAAGACTAGCCAAATGACTAATGTCTTTACCATCTACACCTTTTGTGTTACTACCGCTGTTTTTCTTAATATTTCTATATGCTAGTAAGATATTGTTTTCACTTGTAATGATTTCCATTAAATGAGTGAATTTTGTACCTTTTGAACTTTGCATATATAATCTATCTTGAATATCTTGCATTTGGTAGTATTCATTATTTCTTAATTTCTGTCTTTTCAGATTCTTTTGATTATTCAAAATCGAACTCCTTATAGGAAATTCTCTCTTAATCTTACTCGAACTTTTGATTTGTATTTAGTTTTATTTGTTTAATAAACTTTGACTAAAGCCCTTTCCTAACAAATCCATTACAGATTTCTTTCAATATTATATAGTCAGTATAATATAACGGTAGTGGCTTCGCTTTCATTAGAGTTAAAAGATTTTAGTATCTTGCGAATTTATATATCTTAATATTTCATAGACCGCTTAAGTCTCCATATCTCTAATTTTCCTTGTTCCAATCTTTCTATCTTTGCATATATCCTTAGATGTTTCCTTTGAGCCTGCATATTGATAGTGCCTTTAACACTATATGGTATTTCATACAACCCATTTTTACTTTACCACTTATGCCCTACAGTTTGTAGTATATACATTTCTGTATATTTTATATTTAGACCCTTACATTCGGAAATTCGTCAGTGCTTATGCACATTCTCATCATAGATATTTTATAGACACCCGACCTATCACTACTCGACCACCTCTGGTTCGCATTGCCTCATCAAGATAATTCTTGTGTTAGGGTAGCTCTTAGCCGACTTCAACGGGCTTATAACATTTCGTATTTAGCGATACAATTTGCTATCCGTAGTATCAGTGTAAGCGTTTCAGGGCGTTACTCCATCATTCCACTTATCGAAAAATTAGTTTGCCAATATATTTAATGACCTTATTGGCAGAATAGCTTTTCACTATTCAACAAGTCGCACAAGTCGTATAATTTCCACCATGCGTAAGAGTAAAGATTTTTTGACCTTGAAGTCTATCAAAAGAGATTATTCTTAATTTTTCAAATCTTAAAGCTTGAGACATTAAGAAATTAATCAAAGTAGTTTTACCACTATTTGATGCTCCAAAAATAAGTGTATGACCTAAAGCTTTATCATTTTCTGAATTATGAAAACAAAATCTGTAGATTGTATTTGAACTTGTAAGAAATTGAGTAACATAATTATTACCCCAAGAACATCTTTCTAATCCTTCTCCAACTGTAGAAAAATTTGCCAAATCAGAAATATTTTCACTTGTTAAATATCTTTTTCTAACCATCAAATGCTCTAATCCAGCAGTCAAACTCCAAAATAGAGGCTCTATATTTGTTTTTTCTCTTATTGTTCTAAAACCATAAAAGTCAACAAGAGTTGATATCTCTTCAATATTCGCTTCTAGTTCTATTAAACTTTTAGCTTTAACTTGTATTGCAAAACCAGTAAAAGCTAAAGATACTTCTTTATTTTGAATTCTTTGAATAATTTCATTGAATTCAATTTCATTATCTTCACTATATCTTAACCAGCTTTGTGCAGTTCTATGTTTATCATCTAAAATAAAAAGAGCTTTTTCACTTGTTAAGTTTTGAAACTGACAATATAATGAAAATTCAAATTGAAATTTCATAAGCTCATCAATCATTTTTTGAGTTGTATTGTCTTCGTAAGATTTAATTCCAATCCAAGCTGAAAATATCTGTTTATTTCCATCAAAAGAGTGATAATTTTTTTCTCTATCAAAAACTAAATCACAACCACCAAGTAAATTTCCAAAAATATCAGAATATTTTTGATGAACTTCTTTTCCATTTAAATAACTTGATATGAATGATATTAAAGAATCACCTTGTAATCTAATAGCCCTATATTCTCTTAATCTATTTTTTATATCTCTACTAGTCTCTTCTAGTATAGATTTTGCTCTAAAGCCTTTGTCTTCTTTGTTGCTATGTAAAAGAGCAAGTTCATTTATCATGCTTGAATTTGTAGTTGTAAGTACAAGATAATGTCTATTTTTAAATGAATGTTGAAATTTTTTATTCCATTTTTCATTTATCTCTTTAGCAACTTTTACATCGCTAAAAGCATAGCTATCTTCAATTGTTTCTCTAATTCTTTTACTATGAATTGTTGCAATTACATTACTAGGAAGATGTTTAAAAGCTTCATTTCTAATACTATGTAGTTGAATAATTTGATTATCATCAAGACCTGTATAATCTTTTCCTAAAATCTCATAAACAACAGCCAAATGACCACTTTTTAATATAAATGTGTCTTTGTCACCGTTTGGTAATACACCAACAATTTGTAACATATCTTCGATTTTTTGTTCTTTTGGTAAGGGTTTCCACCATTTAAGCAACATATTTTTGACTCTCTTTCAAATGTTTTAATTTTGAAATTAGTATTAATATATAATCTGGATCTTGAATAGAGATAATCTTCATCACAATCCAAAAAATTCCTAAAAACAAAATAGTTATTAAAATTCCAAAAAGAGGATTAAATAAAATCCCCATCAAAGGAAGCAGTGGAGTAACTCCTATAATTAAAACTAGTAGGGCAATTCTAGGAATCCCACCAACACTTTGTGGCTTTACCACTGTTGGATAAAGTACATGTTTCATTTTAAGCCAATAGCCAATTTGCTAAAGCTGGAGCTGCTCCAAAAACTATTCCACCAGCAATAATTTTGAGTGCAGTAAATTTGCTAAATGTTCCCATAATAGCACCAATAGAAGCTATCATTACAACTATTGTAATAATTACAATTCCAAGTGTATTTAATCCATTTTGAAGTTCAGTTGCTTTTGAGTTAACCGAACTAAATAATGCACTATTTGCATACAAATCTGGTGCTATAAATATAAATAAAAATGCAAAAATAAGAAAATATTTATTCATTGTTTTCTCCTTCATCTATAGACTCTTTTTTGTCTAAATATGTAACATCTTCAACAATAATTGAATGTTTGTTTTTATTAGTACCATCTTGAGCAACCCAAGATTGAAAATCCAATTTTCCAACAATTGCAATACGGCTACCTTTATGTAAGTATCTGTTTGCATTTTCTGCTGTTTTTCCAAAAAATGAAATATCTATAAAAATGGTTTTTTCTTTTTCAGTTCCTCTAAATTCATTAATAGCTAATGAACTATTGGCAATTGCCAAACCATCTTTTGAGTATTTCAACTCTAAATCTCTTGTAAGATTTCCTATTAAAATAATTTTGTTCAATTTTTTCTCCTTATATTTGATTTAGTCTTTTTATTGACAAAAAATTCTGCAATTGATCTTTTAGGAAATAAAATTTTATTTCCTAACTCTAAATAATCTAAACCTATATTTTTTTGAATAAGAGAGTGTAAATGACTTCTGCTTATTCCTAAAATTTTAGAAGTTTCTGCAACACTAAGATTTAGTTTATCTCCAAAGCCTAGCTTGTTAATTTCTTCTATGTAATAATTTATATCTTCTTGTATTGGCAATGCTTCCTCCTTGTTTTAGTTTATTTTTTATGAGGTGGAGACTGGTACATTCATAACTTCTCCTTTATCTTTGATTTTGTGTTTTTCCATAAATGCTAAAGCTCTACTTTGATAGTTTTCTAGCCACTCTTTAGAGGCTTTTGTATATTGTTTGATTGGTAAGTAATATTTGATTTGTTTATCTGTAATTAAGAAATTATAGATTTGTCCATGTTCTGAAATATATGAGCTAAAGAATAAATCATCTTTTTTCTCAAGCTCTCTAAATGTAAGTATCTGTTTTTTGTATGGAATTGTTTTTTCTTGCTCTTCAATACTAAAGTGAAGTTGAGCTTCTATCTCTTCTTTTTCTTTATTTTTAAGAGCTTCATAATGTTCTTTAGCACCTACAAATTCACCTTTTTTCATAAGATTTATAATTGATTTTTGGTAACTCTCTTTATTTGCTATTTTTCCACTGAAAATTTGAGATTGAACTTTGTCGCTATTCATAATATGATTTGCAACTTTTTCGACATCTTCACCTGGTATCTCATCATTTATATTTTCAGCATTTACCATGCTTGAAAGTTGTTGTAATCTTTTTGCAAGACTCTCTTTACTTATATTTCCTTCTTTTTGAAGTCGCACTAACTCTTCTAGTTGATTTAGTGCTAAATCATTTTGCTCTTCTTCAGTTTGTAACTCTTTTTCATTAAAGAACTCATCATGCTCTCTAAGATATTGTTCTTTTTTCCACTCTAAATCTAAAATATGATCTGTAGTTTGTTTTCCAGCTTTACCAGTTGTAATAGTTCTTAAAATACCTTTTTCAATTAAAGCTCTTTTAGTAGCTTTAACTGTATTTATTCCATATTTGAGTATTTTTTCTTTGAATTTCTTTTTCTCTTCTTCTGTTTCTAAAGCTTTGTATTTTTCAAGAGTTTTACCCTTTTCAATCAAATCATAACCACAATAAAAAGCAATTGTTCGATTTGATGGAAAAGAGTTTTTGCTTCTATCTCTCATATCTGCATAAGTTAAAATAGCCGAAACAACTTTGATTTCATTATTTGTTAGATAACGATGAAACCAAGGCTCTATTTGAACTGGTCTTGTTTTTGGCTTAATTATCTTTAAACTCATTATGCAATAACTCTTACTTTTTCTCTAAATAAATAGTTTGATACTTCTTCTGGATCATAAACTATAATTTTTCTTCCAGTTTCAGAACCACCAGATAGTTGTATAAAAGGAATTTGTCTAGCTCTTCTTTTTTCATCTATCATTCTCTCAGTCAGTCCTGTAAGTTTTGAGAGAGTTTTTTTATCGCAAGTGATAGGTTTCATCTTATCAGCCATTAGAAAAAACTGTAAAATTAAGTTAATAGGATTTTCATCTTCTTTGAGCTTTTTTAGTTGTTCTATAAACTCTTTAGTTAGGTTGCTTGTTGAGTATCTTATAATGATTTGATTAATTAAGCTTTGCTCAACATTTAAATCTTTTAGCATACTTTCTAAACTATAATTTGTAAAATCACCATTTACAGTATATTTCTCAAAAAGTTTCATTTTATTTCTCTTTTCCTTCATTAGTTGAAGATAATGTTTTTATAAAATTTAGGACTTTTTCTAAGTCATATCTATATGCTCTTCCTATTTTTGTAAAAGGCATTTGTTTGTCTTTTCTTAATTTATCTACATCATAAGCAGAGATATTTAGTCTAACTGCTAACTCTTCTTTAGTTAGTAATTTTTCATTCATAATTTGAGTCCTTTATCAAGATTTGTAAGGTGTTGGATTTTTTGTAGAGCTACAATAAAGCTGTTGAGATTGTTTTGTGATATTTTCATACTATCAGAAAGACCATCTGTAAATTTTCTTATAATTCCATCTTCAGATTTGCTATACATTTTAAAGTCAATTCCATTTGTGAAGCAATCACTAATCACAATATAATCAAAATCGTTGAGTTGAATTTTTATCTCTACAGCCATTTCAAGCTCTTTTTTCTAAGTCTATAAATATTTTAAAATGTTGCTCAAGTTGTTTTGCACAATATTTAACTTGAAAGCTCAATCTGCTAAGTTGTGATTTTAGTTCTAAAACTTCGTTTAGTGATAAGTTGTGAAACTCTTTGTAAATATCTTTTTCAAGGTTTAAAAAATCTTTTCGATTTCTTTTGAATCTCTCTAAAAGATACTTTTTTTGGCTATTTAGTGTTTTTTTTGTATTCATAATAGTTTTCCTAAACATTTATATGAAGTTCAATTGAAAATTTATTGTTGAAGTATCATTATGTTTACTTTTTTTATTTGATATGCTATAATTACATCGATTTGAACAAAAAAAGCATTAAAATTTCTCTTGTGAGATGACTACTCACTAGTTAAGAAGTATGAAAGGTAAAGCTTAACGGCTTTACCTTTTTTTTTGCTGGGTGGTTAGCAAGAGTGAACTCTAGGGAATTGGAATTCTTAATGAAAGGAGTTTTTAATGCAGTTCAAATTGATAGTATTACTTTTAATACTCTTGGTATTCGCTACAAAGTGTTACTAAGATATTAATAAAAGGGGGATTTAGTCACTCCCCTGATACTATCTCTCTTATTATTTAATACTTCAACAATAAATTTTCAAAGAACTTTTTGTATCTACTAAATAAACTTACAAATAAAAAAGAATCCAAAATATCCTTTTTTTATAGATATTTTGGTATCCTTAAAGATTAAAATGTAAATAAATGTAAGTTTATCTAATAATTGGATAATTATAATCTAATTTTTAGAACTTGTCAATATATTTATCTATTTATTAGATAATTAGGATAAAAATGAAGATAATTATTAGAGATTTAATTGATAGACTAAAAGATAGTCTTGATATAAAGAATGATTCCGATGTAGCAAAAATGCTTAACATGGCACAAAATACACTTAGTGGTTTAATTAAAAGAAATAGCTTACAATTTGAAACATTTGAAATAGTGCATCAAATAATATTAGAAAATCAATTATCTACTAATTGGATATTATTTGGAATTAGAGAAGATAATTTATCTAATAAATCGATAATTAACTATGAAAAAGAATTAATTGATAATATTAAAAAATTGACACCAAAAAGACAAGAATATTATTACCATAAAATCAAAGCTGATTTAATAGAGGATGAATTAGCTAAATAAAAATTAATTTGATAGGGGGAGATTAAAAAATGAGTAGTAAAAGAAGGAAATATACAAACAATCAATATTTAATTCTCTACAATGAAGTTGATGGATTATGCCCTCTTTGTGGAATAGAACTAATATATGAAAAAGCAAATAAATTAAACAAAAGAGTAAACTTAGCACATATATATCCACATAGTCCAACCAAAGAAGAAAAAATATTATTAGAAAGTGTTGAAAAACTATCTGAAGATGTAGATAGTATTGATAATATAATTTGGTTATGTCCAAATTGTCATGAAAAATTTGATAAACCTAGAACCTTAGATGGATATAAGCAACTTATAGAAATGAAAAAAAAATTTATACAGGCTAGATTAGTTTCTAAAGAGTTTAATAATTATAAAATTGAAGAAGAGATAAAAGATATATTACTTTTTTTAGTTAATTATGAATATACAGAAACTGATAATATATCATTGGAATATAATCCAAAGACTATTGATAATAAAACAAATTTAACAATTACTCATTTAACAAAAAAACAAATTAAAAGTAATGTTAGAGAATTTTTTAATATATTAAAAAAAGAATTTCAGAATATTGATACTTTAAATCCTAATAAATCAACAAAAATTGCTACACAAATTAAATCATTTTATAATGAAGTATATGAAAAAACTCAGAATCAAGAAGATATTTATGAATATTTAGTAGAATGGTTATATAAAAAAACAAATAAAAGTAAAGATGCATCATCTATAGTAGTGTCATATTTTGTGCAAAATTGTGAGGTGTTTGATGCTATTTCCTAGTAAATTTACAAGTTTTCAAGAATCAATTATTTATAAAATGATTGTAATATTAGAGTTAAAAGAGAAAAGAATTAATGTTAATTTATTATATAAGAAATTAAAGAATAAGTTTACATGCATAGATGAATTTATTTTTGCACTAGATGGACTATATGCTTTAGGATATATAAATATATTAGGGGAGGATATTATATATGTTAGTGGAAATTAAATCTGATGTTTTTCGAGAAAATACAATTAAGTTTCATAGAGGATTGAATATTGTTTTAGGAGATGAAAAAGCAAGCAACTCTATTGGTAAATCAAATTTATTGCTTATTATTGATTTTATATTTGGTGGAGAAACTTATATCTTTCATAGTAAGGATGTAATTGAACAATTAGGAGAACACTCATTTTATTTTTGTTTTAAATTTGAAAAAGAATATAGATTTAAAAGAACTACAGACGATTCAAAAATAGCATTCATTTGTGATGAAAATTATAATATTAGTGATTCAATAACTATTGATAAATTTACAAAGTTTTTGCAAGAGAAATATAATATAAATTATATAGAATCAACATTTAGAAGCTTAGTTGGAACATACTCAAGAATTTGGGGGAAAAATAATTATACTATTGATAAACCACTAAAAACATATGAAAATGATGCAAAAGATAAAAATGGAATTGATAATTTAATAAAATTATTTAATAAATATGATGAATTAAATGAAATTGATAAAAACTTAAAAAATGAATCAGAAACAAAAAAAGTTTTAAATAATATGTTTAAATATAAGTTTGCTCCGAAAATTACGAAGATGGAGTATAGTGATAATGTTAAACAAATCAATTCATTACAACAAGAAATAAAAGAAATTCAAGATAATGTTTTGAGGTATGTTTTAAATATAAAAGAGATAATAAATAAAGAGGTTTTAGATTTAAAGGATAAAAAAAATAAACTTCTAAGTATAAAAGATAAATTAGATAATCAAAAATTAAGAATAAATAATAATTTAGAAAAAGATATTAATTTAGATAGCAAATATCTAAAAATGTTAGGAGATTTTTTTCCAAATGCCAATATTGAAAAAATAGATAAAATAGAAGGATTTCATAAAAAGATAAAGAAAATTCTTTTTTCTGAAATTATAAATGGAAAAGAACTAATAGAAGCTGAACTTGAAGAGATCAATCATAATATTCAATCTATAGATTTAAAAATTGAAGAAAGTTTAAAGCAAGATGAAAATCCTAATTACATAGTTAATAGAATTTATGATTTGACTTTAGAAATTAATTTTTTAGAAAGTAAAAATAAATTTTATAAAGATAGTGAAGATAACAAAAACAATATAAAGATAATTACAAAGAGCTTATCTGAAAAAATAAAATTAATATTGCTAGAAATAAAAAATAAAATAAATTTAGAAATGTTAGAAATTAATAAAAAAATTTATTCAAGTGAGAATTCACCAATTTTCAATCTAGAAAATAATAAATATTTATTGCAAAGAATTAATGATACAGGTACTGGAACAGGAGAAGTAAATTTAATTATTTTTGATTTAGCAGTATTTAAATTAACAAATTTACCTTTTTTTATTCATGATACTGTTGTTTTTAAAAACATTGGAATTGAAACTATGGAGAAACTTATTGAACTTTACAATGTAGATACTAAACAAATTTTTATATCTTTAGATGAATACACAAAGTATACTAATGTAATATCTGTTTTAGAAGATAAGAAAGTTGTTAAATTAGATAAAGAGAATACTTTATTTATTAAAATTTGGAATACTGATAGTAAAAAATAAATTATAAAGGGAAAAAATGTTTTTTAAAAAATATAGATATGATGATATTATGACTATAGAATAAAAGTATATTTTATAGAGTAAGAGTTCCATATATACAATTAAAATTAGGAGAAAGCAATGATTAAATTAAAGAAAGTTGAAATACATAAATATAAAAGTATTGAAAAAACACAAATATTTAATGTTAATGATAAAGTAACTACATTGGTAGGTATGAATGAATCAGGAAAAACAAGTATCTTAGAAGCATTAGCAAAAGTAAATTATTTTACTGATGATGATAGTTTTTCTTTTAATATAACACATGATTATCCTAGAAGAGAAGTAAAAAAACTTAAAAAAGCTGATGACGATCCAGAAGCAGTAACTTGTTATTATAATCTTACTGAAGAATTTAAAAAGAAAGTGAATAGTATTTTAGGATGTGAAATTTTTAATATAAACGAAATATCATATACTAAAAAATATTCAAATAAAAGTTCATATACAGGACTAACTGTTGATAATAATAAATTTCTTGAATTAAAAATAAATTATTCTAATTTAAATGGTTCTATTATTGATAAGGTTAAATCGATAAAATCTATTGATAATATTACAAGCTTAATTCAAGAACTAAAATCAGATAATGAAGATCAGAAATTTGATAATTTAATATTAGAATTAGAGCAAATAAAACCATTTTATGAAAATAAATGGAATTGGAATGAAGCTATTAGTGAGTATATTGCAAGAGAATTAATAAAACCAAATTTACCAAAATTTCTTTATTATGATGAATATTATAGCTTACCTTCAAGAATTAGTATTGAAAAGCTTAATCAAGAAAAATTAGATGAAGAAGATTTGAAAACTGCTAAAGCATTATTTGAACTTGCAGAAATAAATATAGATGATTTAATTAAATCAGATGATTTTGAAGATTTTAAAGCTGAACTTGAGGCTACTGAAGCTTCAATTACAGATGATTTATTCAAGTTCTGGCATAGCAATAATAATTTGCAAATAGAATTTGCAATTGATAAACAAATTGTTAAAAATCAACAAAATGGTAACCAAAGTATTTCAGAACATATATTAGATATAAGAGTAAAAAATTTAGATAAAAGAGTATCTTTACCTTTAAATAAAAGAAGTAAAGGCTTTAATTGGTTTTTTTCATTTTTTGTATGGTTTAAAAAAATACAAGAAGATGCAGAACACCAATATATATTATTATTGGATGAACCAGGATTAAATTTACATGCAATGGCACAAGAAAATTTACTTAATTTTTTTGAAGAACTTTCTAAAGATTATCAAATTATTTACACTACACATTCTCCTTTTATGATTGATTCTAATCATTTAGAAAGAGTAAATACTGTATTTGAAACTAAAGATGGTTCAATTATTTCTGATTCATTGCAGGAAAAAGATCCAAATACTCTGTTTCCACTACAAGCAGCGTTAGGTTATAGTATAGCTCAAAATTTATTTATTAATAAAAATAATTTACTAGTCGAAGGAATATCTGATTTAATTTATTTAAATCATATGTCATCATTATTGGAAAGTATAGGAAAATCAGGATTAGATGATAATATTAATATTATTCCTGTTGGAGGATTAGATAAAGTTTCAGCATTTATATCTTTAATGAGAGGTAGTAATTTAAATTTAGTATGTTTATTAGATACCTTCACTGATCAAAAATCGAAAGCGAATATAGATAATCTTATCACTGGTAAAATTTTAAAAGAAAAAAATTTAAAATTTTTTCATGAATTTGTAGATATTGAAATAGCAAATATAGAAGATATCTTTACAAGAGAAGAGTATTTAAAGTTATTTAATGAAGCGTTTACAGAATATGAAGATATTTCAATTGATGATATTGACAAATCAAAAACTATAATTAATGAAATTAACAAAATTATTGATAAAAAAAGGTTTAACCATTTTAGACCTGCAAATTTACTTATTTCAAAAGGGTATTCTGCTAAAGATTTTGATAGTTTGACACTTGAATGTTTTGAAAAAATATTTGTTGAGATTAATAAATTATTTTTAAAATAATAAATTTTAGATTTATTTAATCGATAGTGGTATTTAAAAAATGTATGAAATTTTAATTTTAGGTGGAATAGGTGGTTTAGTTTTTGTATTTGTTAAAAATAAATTTACAAAATATGAAGATGAAATAAATGGATTAAGAAAGAAATTACCTCAAGAGTTTACAGCTGAACAAAAATCAAATATGAAAAAGTTTGGTGATGATTTTGAAAAATATGTTGGTAAGAAATACGAAGATAATGGATATGAAGTTGAATATAGGGGTTTAAATCTAGGATTTCTTGATGGAGGGATAGATTTAATTGCTAAAAAGAATGATAAGGTTTTTCTTATCCAATGTAAATATTGGAAAAAGAAAGACTCTATTACTCATAATATGGTTAAAGAATTTTATGGTAATTGTAATTTTTATATAGATAATAATAAATTAGATAGGAATAATGTAACTTGTATCTATGCAGTTACAAAAAAAGAAGCAATATCTTTTCAGGCTTATGAACTTTTTAAAATAAACTATATTAATTGTAGATATAAGTTATATGAATGTTAAATAAAATACATAGAGGGTAGAATATGATACATTATAATGACTTTTTAACATATGATGAAGTTCTTAAAAGAACTGAAAAATATGGAAGATATTTATTATTAGGAAATGGATTTAGTATTGCTTATGATAAAAATAAGTTTTCATTTAAAAATTTATTTGATTATGCTAAGAAGAATGTAATAAGTCCTAATTCTCCTATAATGAAACACTTTGAAGAATTACAAAGTTATGATTTTGAAATCATAATTAAATATTTAGAAAATGCATTATTAGTTTTAAAAAATTATCCAAAAGAAAATCTAAGTAATGAAATTTTAAATAATATAGAACAAGATATTAATTCTTTAAAAGAATATTTAATAATGGCTATAACTAAATTACACCCAGAAGTTTTTTATGATATAGAAAAAGCTGAATATATAAAATGTATAGATTTTATAAAAGAATTTAATGGAATATTTACATTGAATTATGATTTATTGTTGAATTGGGTTATTTTAGAATATTTGAATAATAAATTGCAAAATAATAGATTAATTGTAGATGATGGTTTTAGAGGAAAAAATAAATTGTTTTATAACCCTATTAATAGATTTATTCATAGTAAACAAACTATTTTTTATTTACATGGAGCATTACATTTATTTTTTGATGGAATAGATGTTATTAAAAATTATTACGATGAAAACCAAAAAGCTACATTACTTGAACAAACTAAATTTAATATACAGATAGATAATTATCCAATTTTTGTATCTGAGGGAGATGCTAAAAAAAAGTTAATGAAAATACAAAACAATTTTTATCTAAATTTAGGGTTACAAAAATTTAGATTTGCTAATTCTTTTGATGGTAGGACTGATAATAAAGATAGATTGAATTACGAGTATTTTACAAATAAAAGCTTAGTTATATTTGGAACAATTCTTGATAAAGATGAACATATAGTAGATGCTATTGTCAAAAGTATATATAAAAATATTTATATTGGAATACGTAATAAGAATAAAATATATAGTTGTAATCATATTATTTCAAAGTTAAAAGATACTGATAAAAATTTATTTTTTTACGATTTTACAACTGTAAATGTTTGGAGATAAAATCGTGAGAACTATGATGAAAGAAGGAAACTTTGGAACAGTTGCTAGTGATGGTGGATATTTAGAAATTTCATATAATGAAAAAATAATAAAAAAGGTAAAAGTTCCTGCTCCAAATTATCAAGCTGAAAAAAATAGAGATAGTGTAGTTGAAAATGATGATGGTTTCAGTGATGAATATAAAAATGAATATTCGGTTTATGTATATTCTAGTAGATATGGTATAGATTATACAATTGAATTAATTAATTCAGAAGATGAATTAAAAGCAAAAGAATTTATTGATAGTATAATTATTGAATTTAAAGATGCTAGAGATTACTTACATAATAAAAGAAATCCAAATTGGAATAGATTTGAACTTATTTTAGTATTAGATTTCTATCACAATAAATATCCAAGTATTCCATCTAAAAATAGTTTTGAAATAAAAGAACTTAGTTCAAAGTTAAAAAAATATAATAAATTAATTGGAATAAAAATAACTAATACCCTTCGTAATGAAAATAGTGTAATTATGAAATTAGAAAATTTTAGAGGTTTAGATGATAGAGAAAAACAAAAGAGATTAAAAAATAGTTCAAGACTCGATAAAGAAGTTTGGTATGAGTTTTTAAATGATATTGATAAATTAAAAAAGATGGCACAATTTATTGTTAAAGCAATTGAAAGAGAAGATATTGAAATATTAAAAAATACTTATATAGATAATATTTCGTTTCTTAAAGAATTTAATACTAGCGAAGAGGAATTTTCTATGGGATTAAAATCTAACCATACAATAGAATATAATAACATTGGTACAGATAGCTATAATAATATATTTGATAATCATAAACCTAAATTAAATATTGAAAGTATTACAAAAATATTTTCAAATTATGTTTTAAATTATAAATCAAGTCATACTAGTACAATAATTGGAATTTTTGGTAAATGGGGTAGAGGTAAGACTTTTTTCTTCAATTATTTAAAATATAATATTAGACAACAAAAAGGAGAAAATAAGAAAATTTATTTTTGTAAATTTCAACCATGGAAATATCAGGAACAGAATAGTGCATGGGCTTTTTTATATAAAAATATATTAGATAATTTTCTTAAGCATAAAAAAACAGAAACTTCGAAAAAAATATTAACATGTGAATTAAAATTAAAAAAAAGATTTAATAGAAAATGTTGGATAGATAAATTTATACATTCAATAATAGATTCTATAAGCCTATCTAAATTATGGAAAATCTTTTTATTAAATAGTAAAAGAATAGGTGTTAGTAACTTATATTTTGGGCTAATTGGTATACTTTGTATTGGGTTAGCTGTATTTTCAAGTTTAGTTTTTAAAATTGATTTTTTAGTTTGGTTATTTGGAATATTGGGGATCCCTGGTGTAATATTCTTATTTAAATCATATACTTTTTTTATAAAAAGTAAAAATACAGTAAAGATTCTAATAAAGAATTATTTTAAGACTAAAGATTATTCAGATTATTTAGGTTTTCAAAATGAAATAGAAAAAGAGTTAAAGTTTCTTATTAATACATATATTGAAAAAGATGAAAAGTTAATATTATTTATAGATGATTTAGATAGATGTAATGAAGAGATGATAATTGATATTATGGATAGTTTAAGATTAGTATTAGAAGATTATGAAATAAATTCAAAGATAACAATTATTGTTGCAATAGATGAAAGAATCTTATTAAAATCTATAAAATATAAATATTTCAGAGAAAATAATGAGATATGTTCAAAAGAATACATAGAGAAATTCTTTTTAGTAGGTGTTAAATTAAATCAATTATTAGATGATGATATCGCAGAATTAGTTACATCATATTCAGAAAGTCTTAATACTATAAGTAATTTAAATACAGAAGAAAGAAATACAGAAGAAAGAAATACGGAAGAAGGAAATACAGAAGAAGGAAATACAGAAGAAGGAAATACGGAAGAAGGAAATACGGAAGAAGGAAATACGGAAGAAGGAAATACAGAAGAAGGAAATACAGAAGAAGGAAATACGGAAGAAGGAAATACAGACAATGGAAAGATTGAAATCCTTAGTAAAGATGAAATAGGATATATAAATAAATTATTAATAAAAGATAAAATTGACACTCCTAGAAAGATAAATATGATGATACATAGATACTTATTGTTTAAGTCATTCATTTTTAGTCATACTAAATTAAAAAACTATAATTATAAAATATTAATTGAATTAGTTATATATATAAGAAAAGAAGAAGTATTGAATCATTTAATACAACTTTGTTCTGTAGATAAAGAAAAAATCATTATAAAAGATTTGGAAGATAATGAACAAGAGATAGAAAAAGATGATTTAAAAAAATTAATAAATTATGCAGAAATGGTATCTCCATTTTAAAAGGATAATATTTGTTTTACAAAACTGAAAAAGAAGAATTACAAAGTAAATATATTCAATATTTGAAATTAACTGGATCGCTATCAAGACTATTTTCTGATAGCTTAGCACCTTATTTATACTATCGTGCTGCTGAAAATATATTTTGCTTAGGATTTGAAGCAGAAAATTTATCCAGATCTGATATTTCTATTGATGCAAAAAAAGAAAATATTGGATTTGGGTTAAAAACTTTTCTTCATGGAAATGGAAAGACATTTCAAAAAGTTGCAGAGTTTAATGCAATAAGAGAAGAGTATACAAATAAATCAGATAAAGAGATTATTGATTTTATATCTCAAGCTAGAAATAAAAGATTAGATATTTGTTTAGAAGGATATGGAGTAGATAGTTTGATATATCACTGTCTAACTAGAAGTGATAATCTAATATCTATATATGAATTTCCTATGGATAAAGTACAAATAGATGGTATTAAAAAAATTGTTAGAAATAAAAATACTATTCAATTTGAAGATGGCATAAATGAGTACTCTTTTAACTTATCAAAAAGTACACTATATAAAAGATTTATTTGTAAAGATAGTTTAGAAGACATAAAAGTAGATATTTTAGAAAATCCATTTGAAGTATTAGCAAATTTAAGTGTTCCTCAATCATATATTTTAAGAGAAGTAAGTACATATCCTTTTATTTACTTACCTTTATATGCTACAAGTTCAAAAGATTTAGAACCTGCGCTTGCAAGTGGTATAAATCAATGGAATGCAGATGGAAGAGTTAGAAATGAAGATGAATTATATATCCCAGTTCCTGCTTGGATACATAAAAAGTTTGAAGGATTTTTTCCTAATAACAATGATGAGAAATTTGAATTAGAATTACCAGATGGACAAATTTTAAATGCAAAAATGTGTCAAGCTGGACAAAAAGGGCTTATGTCAAATCCTAATAAAGCTTTAGGAAAATGGGTTTTAAGAGATGTACTAAAAGTACCAGTTGGAACTTTGGTAGATAGGAAATACCTTGATATGATAGGTATTGATTCTGTTATAGTATTTAAAATATCAGATACTCGATATAAAATAGATTTTGCTTCAATAGGCAAATTTGAAGAATTTAAGGATACTCATGAAAATTGAAAATAATGAATTCACGGTAACTAATAAAAAAATATATGAAGAGATTAGAAATTTTAAAGAAAATACAGTACAAAAAGTATTTGATTTTGCTTATGAAATGAGTTACGGACAAGGTGAACATAGAAATTATAGAAGTGGTGGCGATCTTAAAAGAAAAAATGGACAAATTTTTACAAATACATTTCAAGGAAAACTCGCTGAATTAGCTGTTTATAATGAAATTTTTGATTTAAATAAAGAAGCTTTTAGTCAATTGTCTAAACCAGATTTTAATATTTATGGATTGGGAAAGTGGGATGATTTTGATTTGTCTTTAGGTAAAACTACTTTTTCTATTAAATCAACAAAGTTTTATGGAAATCTTCTTCTGCTAGAAACTAAAGATTGGGATACAAATGCTCAATATATACCTAATTTAAAAAAAATAGAAACAAGCCATTATGATTATATTATCCTAGTTAGGATTGCTGAAGATATTGAATCAGTAATGAAACAAAATGGATTGTTATATAGTAATGAAGTTGATAAAGAAAGATTGTTTAATATTATAAATGAGTACAAATGGGGCTATGATATACCAGGGTATATTACACATAATGATTTTGTAAATATAATCAAAAATGAACAAATAATTCCTAAGAGAGCACTATTAAATAGTAAAACTACTATGGATGCAGAAAATTACTATGAAGAAACAGGAAAATTAAAAGATTTTTTTGAGTTAGTAAAAAAGCTTAAATAAACTTTCTTAACTCTACATCATACTCTTTAATACAATTGTTTGGATTGTATTGAGGAGTTTCACCTTTTAGTAAGCTTGTAATTCTTTGTGCAAATGGATAAATACCTACTGGAGGAACAGCATTTCCTATTTGTCTTCTTACTTCTGTCGTGCTTCCTTGAAAATTATAATCATCTGGAAAACTTTGTAATCTAGCTCTTTCTCTATTTGTTAAAGGACGATTTTCTTTAAAGTGATATCCCCAAGTTCCACCACCACCAGAGGCAATAACAGTATATGCAGGTTCATTTTCATGTAATCTTCTATATATATTTGACATTGTTGAGACGCATGCACTTGGCCACACAAATGCATAAACATTTGGCCAGTTGAATAGTTAAAAAGTATTCTTGGTGTATTGTAACATAAGTGGCCAAATGTTTTTATTTTTTTGCTAAATATTCT